>JBIIMD010000067.1:0-6182 GCA_044232525.1 Candidatus Nanopelagicales bacterium
ACTCAAACACCACTGCGGATTTTTGATTACTAAACCAAGTTTTTGCATCTGTTAGATTCCGGCCTGCTTCTTGTACTTGATCCAGTGCAACGGCGTGACTGCCGGTACCAACTAAGACTTCTCCATCACGCATTTGCACTTCACCCGGCGACAAATCTGTAACGTGCGGTGAAACTGTTACGGGTTGCAACTTAACGCGCATATCACCAAACATGGTCCAAGCACCAGGGTCTTTGGTGACTGCGCGAATTCGGCGATCAACGGCAAGGGCGGGATCACTCCAACGAACTTGCGCATCTGCAACTGTGATCTTTGGTGCGCTTGAAATGCCATCAATTGGTTGGTGCAACGGCAGGATCGAGCCATTTTCAATTCCGGAAAGCGTGGCTAGCGCTAATTGCGCTCCTTCAATCGAAAGTCGATCTAACAATTCGGTTGAAGTCTCACTTGGCGCGATCTGGGTTGTTAAGTAAGCCAGCATTGGGCCAGTGTCTAGACCTTCATCAATTCGAAACGTTGTGACACCGGTAAATTCATCGCCACTCAAAATCGAATACTGAACCGGAGCTGCGCCTCGCCATTGCGGTAATAATGAAAAGTGAACGTTGATCCAGCCGTGCTTTGGGACATCAAGTAATTCTCTTGGCACCATGGCGCCAAATGCCACAACTACTACGCAATCAACGTCAGCAAACTTGTCTTTATGTTCGGCTAAGTGCGAAGTTTTTAGAACCGGTACTCCGCTGACTCCAGCAACTTCGGCAACTGGACTTGCAGTAAGAGTTCGACCCCGGCCAGCAGGTGCATCTGGACGTGTTACAACTAACGCAACTTCATGATCAGATGCCAGTAGCGCAGTTAGCGTTGGCACAGCTGCAATTGGCGTGCCCGCAAATGCGATCCGCACGTTAAGAAAAACCGTTCATCATTGAGTGCGGACTGACTTTAATAGTTGGTGACATGTCGCCGAACCATTCAGTCTCGCGAATTGCTTTCATAGCTTCTTTGCGAGCTTCGGTATCAAGACGATCGATAAACATAACGCCATCTAAGTGATCGGTTTCATGTTGCACGCAACGTGCCATCAAATCGCTGCCGATAATGGTTACTGGTTCGCCATACATGTTCATGCCTTTAGCAACCACATTCATAGCGCGCTTGGTGTCAAAAGTTAGGCCTGGAATAGATAGACAGCCCTCTGGGCCATCTTGTTCTTCATCAGAAAGATCTAGGACGGGATTGATTAAGTGTCCGACTTCATCATCCACGTCATACGTAAAGACTCGAAGCGAAACGCCAATCTGAGGTGCGGCTAATCCAACACCAGGGGCTTCTTGCATTGTGACGGTTAAGTCAGCTACTAATTGGCGAAGTTCTTTATCAAAAGTTGTAACTTCAAGTGCAGGTGTTGTCAGTACCGGGTCGCCGAACAACCGAACGGGTTTAACTGTCATTTCACACCTTCTTCAATGAGCTTTGCTTCAACCCAAGTTTAGAGGTTAAGCGGGTCAATCCGAACGTTTACCGAACCGCCCTTATGTTTCGCGCTTCTAGCTGTTGTCATTGCCTTTAGTTGGGCAGCAAGTTCGACTCCAAGCTTCCGATCACATGAAATCAGCATTCGAACTTGGTTGTCCTTGCTAGGCACCGGTCCGCGAACTAAGGTTTGTGGATTAAATTCCAGCATTGCCATCGCATCATCAATGTCTGACTGCTCGCCAGTAAGCGCAGCTAGGCGAACTGCAGGCGGCAGCGAAACCTGAGCTCGTTGTTCGAGTTCGCGTTGGGCAAAGCCGGCTGGATCATGGCGAATCAATGCTTGAACGGCTGGATGTTCGGAGTCTGCGACCACTATCACTTCCCCATCAGGGCGAACCAGTGATGCGCACTCATTCCACTTAGCAAAAGTTTCTTGAGTGGCGCTTAGTTCTGGACGCGACAACATGGCATTGCCATCAAGCAAAATCGCAGCTGAATATCCATCTTGCGCAATTGGTGCTGCGCCAGCAGTTGCCACAACAATTGCGGGGCGGGAATCCACGGTGCGCAAAATGTGATCTGAAGTTGATGAGCGAACTGGAATTCCAGGGAATGCTCGACCAAGTTCTTCAGCGGTTCGTTCGCTACCAATAGCTGCCGCGCGAATTGAATTTCCTTTGCATTTCTTGCAGCTCCACTTGGATTCAATGTGACCACATAGATGACAGGTTGGTGCACTGGAGCGAGCAGTCTGCATTAATGGACCGTTGCAAGCTGAGCACAGCGCCGATGTTTTGCAGGTGTCACAGATTATCCGAGGCGAATAACCAAGGCGAGAAACCAAAACCAAAACTGGGCCCTTGTTCAGTGCAGCTTTCATTCCTTGCATAACTGTTGAAGGAATTCTCGAACCACTTGCTGCTGGATTTATCTTTGTGCCTGCTTCATCCAGAGCGCTTCGAACTTTTGGTGATTCGTTTCGCAGTTGATCTCGGCTTTTTGCAACGTGTGCCAGCCATGGCAACAGGGCACAAGTTTCAACTGACATAGTTGCGCCCGCAAAAACTAATGCAGTGTTTTGTTGGGCACTTCGCAGAACTGCAACATCACGGGCATGCCAATACGGAGCCTGCGGATCGGACAAAGTGTCATTCCAGTCATCCCAAACGCAAATTGCAGTTAAGTCCTTTACTGGTGCAAAGACAGCAGCGCGGGTTCCAACCACAATGCTGGCGTTGCCACGAAGCACTGAAAGCCAGCTGCGATATCTCTGGGCTGGGCCATCATCGGCGGCCAGGATTGCAACTGCAGATTTTGGACAGCCAAGTGCAACAAGTGATTCAACTACGCGATCAATGGCAGCACGGTCTGGAACTACGACAATTACATTTCCATTGTTTGCCGAAACTGTTACGGAATATTGTGCAAGTAAAACTGCTGG
The DNA here is from genome assembly GCA_044232525.1 of Candidatus Nanopelagicales bacterium. GTDB lineage: Bacteria > Actinomycetota > Actinomycetes > S36-B12 > UBA5976 > UBA5976. The sequence goes on from JBIIMD010000067.1 coordinate 2,921, forward strand.
GTCATCGCAACCAGTTGTAACAATTGCTCGTGGTGCATCGCCGGCGAGAGTTCGTTTGATTAACGCAGCTCCCCCGGTGTAGTCAGCCCAAGCCGTTGGGTCAATGTCGGACAATTTTGGCGCTGGCGGAAGCTCAGTTGCTTCGGCAGTAGCGTGACGATTTGGAATAGCACTGCGCAAGACATCAGATAGCGTTCCAGCTTGCCTGGCGACAACTGACTTAGCGAGTTCAAGAACTTCAGGGATCAAAGCAACTTCGGGTGAAATCACATTGGTTAAGGCAGCCAAGGTGCCTGGATGATCGCTTTCCTCAGAACGAGAGATAAGCCAGCCATCTGTTAACTTTCCAGCGAAGCGAACCCGGACTCGTACTCCTGGTTGAGCAAGCTCTGCAAACTTCTCTGGCACTGCGTAATCGAAGAATCGATCAAGGTGTGGAAGTGGACTGTCGATAACGATGTGGGCGACGGGTGCGATTTTGGCAATCGGAACTTCTGCCTTAACTCGCTTCTTTTTGCCCGGGACCAGGCTTAGTTGATCGTCACTCACTAGGACAGTCTTTCACTTGTGTGTGACTATTTGGTTCGCGGTTGCTAGCTCTTGCATTCCTGTGAAAACACGCCGAACCCGCAATTTATGCCATTGGATTTTGGCATAAATTGCTTTTTAGACGTTCGGCTTTGTTTCACAGGAATTACAGAGCTTGAACTCGGTTGGATCGCAATTCTCTGCAGGCAAGTGATCTGTGTGCAATAACAAAGGGTCAGGAAGAATCCTGACCCTTTGTTTGGAGATTGCTTGGTCTTAGATTGCGGCCTTAAGTGCTTCGGCACGATCAGTGCGTTCCCAGGTGAATCCTGGGCGGCCGAAGTGTCCGTAAGCAGCTGTTGGGCGGTACTTAACAACGCTGGTGTTAAGAAGTTCTAGGTCAGCGATGATCGCAGCTGGGCGAAGATCGAATACCTTCAAAACTGCTTGGCGGATGTTTTCTTCTGGAACTGTTCCGGTTCCAAAAGTTTCAACAAATACGCCCACTGGATGTGCTTTACCGATTGCGTATGCAACCTGTACTTCACAACGCTTTGCAAGGCCTGCTGCAACAACATTCTTTGCAACCCAACGCATTGCATATGCTGCTGAGCGGTCAACCTTTGATGGATCTTTTCCGGAGAATGCACCACCACCATGACGAGCCATGCCACCGTAAGTATCAACAATGATCTTGCGACCAGTTAGACCAGCATCACCCATCGGTCCACCGACAACAAACTTGCCAGTTGGGTTAACCAATAGTTTGAAGTCAGTTGTGTCGATGTCGAACTTGGCAAGAATTGGCTCAACAACGTTGGCGCGAACTTCTGGCGCAAGTTGCTTGTCGAGATCGATGTTGTCTGCGTGCTGTGATGAAACCACAACGGTGTCAAGGCGTACTGGGCGATCACCGTCGTACTCGATAGTTACTTGAGTCTTACCGTCTGGGCGTAAGTAGCTCATCTGGCCAGATTTGCGAACTGAAGTTAGTTGCTCAGCTAGACGGTGAGCGATTGTGATTGGAAGTGGCATTAGTTCTGGTGTGTCATCAGATGCGTAACCGAACATCAGACCTTGGTCACCAGCGCCTTGGCGATCTAATGGATCTTCGGATCCTGAAACCCGCTCTTCGAATGCATCGTCAACACCCTGTGCGATGTCTGGTGACTGAGCACCGATTGAAACTGAGATGCCACAGGAATTTCCATCGAAGCCCTTTTCGGAGCTGTCGTAACCGATTTCGTTAACAACAGTACGAACAAGTGCCATAACATCTGCGAAGCCATTTGTTGTAACTTCACCTGCAACGTGGATTTGTCCGGTGGTAAGCATGGTTTCAACCGCTACGCGGCTCTTTGGATCTTGAGCTAATAAGTCATCAAGGATGGCATCAGAAATCTGATCTGCCATCTTGTCTGGGTGACCTTCAGTAACTGATTCAGAAGTAAATAAACGACCTGACATATTGGAACCTTTGCTAAATAGAAAATAAGTATGTGGGCTGCGCGCATACTTAGGGGCTCCTGGTCAGGTGCGCATTTCCTCTGGACCTTTATCAGATTTAGGCCAACACATAAACATCTGGATCCGCCAACTTACAGCAGTGTGTACTAACCGCTAGTGCTGAAGCGCGATGACTGCGTCCCAAATGGCATGAGCAATCTGAGTCTTTGAGGTTTTGGAGATCTTTTTCTGCGAGGCTGGCTCACGAGTCAAGATGGTGACTTCATTGTCATCAGTGCCAAAAGCTAGGTTTGGCCCAACTTCATTAATGACTAGTAAGTCGCAGCCTTTGCGTTGCAATTTTGCGATGCCGTGCTCGAGTACGGATCCGTGATCGTCGCCAGTTTCAGCCGCGAAGCCGACGATTATCTGGTCTGGGTGCGAAGTATTTCGATGAGTTACCAAGTCAGCCAAAATGTCGGTGGTACGAACCAGCTCAATAGTTGGTGAGGAACCATCGTCAGACTTCTTCATCTTTGAACTATGGGTTGATTTTGGTTTGTAATCAGCAATAGCTGCTGCCATCACGATTGCATCTGCAGTCATTGATGCCTTCAAAACTGCGGCGTGCATGTCATCGCCAGTAATCACGTTTTCAATGGCTACTCCAGCCGGCATCGAGACTGAAACATTGGCACAAATCAAAGTAACTTTTGCACCTCGGTCGCGGGCTGCAATCGCTAAAGCCACTCCTTGCTTGCCGCTTGAACTATTTCCCAGGAAGCGAACTGGATCTAGGAACTCGCGAGTGCCACCAGCGGTGATCACAATGTTCTGTCCTAATAGATCTTGTTCACTAAGTACACCAAGTGCTACTGAAACAATCTCTTCGGCATCAGGCAATCGACCAGGTCCACTGTCAGCGCCAGTTAGTCGTCCATCAGCTGGATCAATAACTATCGATCCCCGCGAACGCAGCGTTGCAACATTTTCTTGCGTAGCTGCGTTAAGCCACATTTCGGTGTGCATTGCTGGGGCATAAACAATTGGGCAACGCGCAGTAAGCAAAACATTTGTAAGTAAGTCGTTTGCTGCGCCGTTGGCTGCGCGGGAAAGTAAGTCTGCGGTAGCTGGCGCAACAATAACTAAATCTGCAGCTTGGCCAATGCGCACATGTGGCACATCCGGAACATCATCCCAGACTTCGGAGATGACTGGATTACCAGAAAGCGCTTCCCAAGTTGCGGAGCCAACAAAATTAAGCGCGGCTTGAGTAGGGACAACTTGT
>JBIIMD010000119.1:0-2687 GCA_044232525.1 Candidatus Nanopelagicales bacterium
ATTGGTGGCGTTTTCGCCGACCGATTTAACTTCGTGATTTCGATCATTATTCTTGCCATGGTTGTTCTTGGCGGTATGGGTAACGTTTGGGGTGTCGTAGTTGGTGCATCTGTCCTCGCCTGGATTAACTCGGTTGGATTAGTTCAAGTCGGTGAATTGGTAAATAACACGTTTGACACCAACTTCAACTTCCCGTCCTACCAGTTCTTATTGTTCGGACTGCTTTTGGTCCTAATGATGCTGTTCCGCCGCGAAGGATTCCTGCCAGAAGCTCGCATGAGGATGGTTATGAATGAGGAAAAGTTGGAAGATGTAGAAAATGTATCCGACGAGACAAAGATTGGGCATAACTAACTATGAGTCTTGATGGTAGAGCAGTTTTAGACGCTCAAGATATCCGTGTTGAATTCGGTGGCTTGGTAGCTGTTGACGATATTTCGTTTTCAATTCCAGAAGGATCGATTGTTTCGTTAATCGGTCCTAATGGAGCTGGAAAGACAACATTCTTCAATGTGCTAACCGGTCTCTATAAACCAACTAGTGGAGCAGTTTTCTTCGATGACGTGGAGATAACTGGAGATCCAGTTCACGAGATTGCATCTGGTGGCATGGCCAGAACTTTCCAGAACATCCGCTTGTTCGGCCTAATGACCGCGCAAGAGAACGTTATGGTTGCTATGCACTCAAGAATGAAGGCTGGCGTACTTGCCACTACTTTCCGCACCAAGAAGCAGCGCGCTGAAGAAAATGAAGCTCGACGTTTCGCGCAGGAACTGTTGGACTACGTAGGAATTGGTGGCGTGACTCATGAGTACGCGCGAAATCTTTCTTACGGTGATCAGCGACGCTTAGAAGTGGCCCGCGCTTTGGCATTGCGCCCAAAGGTTCTACTTCTGGATGAACCTACAGCAGGAATGAACCCAAATGAGTCCGCAGCATTTGTTCAGTTCGTTCGCAACCTGCAAGCGGATAAAGGAATCAGCATCCTGCTAATTGAACATGATATGAGCGTTGTTATGCAGGTGTCTGAGCGAGTAACTGTTCTTGACCAAGGACAGAAAATTGCTGAAGGTTCACCAGCTGAAATTAAATCAAACCCAAGAGTTATTGAAGCCTACTTAGGCAAGAGCGGATCGGAGGCGAGCAAGTAATGGCACGTTTAAACACTCCTGTAATGCTTAAAGTAGATGACTTAACCGTTGGATATGGAGCAATTACAGCCGTAAAGGGACTGTCATTTGAAGTTCGCGAGGGAGAGATTGTCTCGCTTATCGGATCCAATGGCGCTGGTAAGTCAACAACTTTGCGCACCATAAGTGGCCTGCTAAAGCCAAAGACTGGCAGCATAGATTTTCTTGGCGAAAAGATTGATGGAATTGCAGGTCACGAGATCGTGGCCAAGGGAATCTGTCACTCACCTGAGGGTAGACGCATCTTTCCAAAGATGACAGTTGAGGAGAATCTTGATTTAGGTGCTTACCTACGCAAGGACACTGCGGCAGTGAAGCAGACTCGAGATCGTGTGTTTGAGTTATTCCCACGTCTGCAAGAGCGCATCAAGCAAAAAGCCGGAACTATGTCCGGTGGCGAGCAACAGATGCTTGCAGTCGGCCGCGCTTTGATGGGAGATCCAAAGTTACTTATCCTGGACGAGCCGTCAATGGGTCTGGCTCCAGTTCTAGTGGATCTAATCTTTGAAACGATTGAAGAGATTCGTAAGTCTGGTGTGACAATTCTTTTGGTTGAACAGAATGCTTTGGCAGCGCTTCGAATCGCTGACTATGCCTACGTTCTTGAATCAGGACATCTAAAGCTTGAAGGTGATGGATCTAAGCTTGCTGACGATCCAGCCATCGCGCAGGCTTACCTGGGCGGTTAATTAGTTCATATAAAAAGGACCCTGCAAACTGCAGGGTCCTTTTTTGTTTAGGTTTAACTAGGCAACAAGCGCCACTAATAGGGGAGCTATCACAAGAGCTGGCAACATATTGCCAACTGGAATCTGGCGAATGTTTAGTAAGCGCAATGAGATACCTAGGATTAGCAATCCACCAGTTGCCGTTAACATCAAAACTTGAATCTCAGACATGAAGTTGCCAAGAGCATAGCCAAGGGCAGTCAGGCTGCCTTGAAATACCAGGATCGTCAATGCGGATGCTGCGACGCCCCAACCAAAAACCGAAGCGAATGCGATGGCAGCAAAGAAGTCCAGAGTTGATTTAAGAACCAGAATTTCATTGCCGCCGCCAAGGCCATCGGTGATCGGCCCTAGAACTGACATAGCTCCAACACAAAACAACAGGGACGCAGCGACGAATCCTTCAGTGAACTTGGAGGAACCATCATTTGAGAACCGTGCCTTGAGGCGATCTCCAGCGCGTTCAAGTCGTTCTTCAATTTGCATGGCTGTTCCCAGCATTCCGCCCACGACAATGCTTGCCAAAACGATCAAAACTGGCCAGCCCGCGCCGAGAGTTTCACCCAGCAGCGGATCGGTGATTGAAGCGCAAGTCAGAACTGCAATCATCCCGGTGACCAACCCAAGCCCATCCGTGACGACTTCGCGAATCTTTTCGGTTAGCCGATGCGCAATAAAGACACCTAATGTTGATCCGAGCAACACCGCAATGATGTTGATGACCGTGCCAGACCCAATAAACATGGAATTACTCTCTCATAAAGCGACT
>JBIIMD010000068.1:0-6053 GCA_044232525.1 Candidatus Nanopelagicales bacterium
TTGTTCTACGGTTTTACCGCCGGGGAATTAGCTCAATTGGTAGAGCACTGCCTTTGCAAGGCAGGGGTTAGGGGTTCGAGTCCCCTATTCTCCACAAGTTAAATTGAAAGTAAGAAACAAAAGTGAATGCAAACAGTGCCTTCGCTTTTGGTTTAGCAAAAATAGTTAGTAATTACTTTTTGCACACAGGGCTAAACTCCCAAAATCCCTGATAAATGGGGATATCCACAGGCAAAACTAGGCTGTCCACACAGGATGTCCCCAGCTAAATACCCATTGTTTCGGGGGTTTTCCCCAATTTGTCCACTTAGTTATCCACAGGGGTCATTGTTTATGTCAGCCCTGACCCATAAAGTCAATAACACCTGGTTGTTGCCAGTGGAAACAACAACACTTAGCTGTAGCTAGGTGCGAAAAGGTGGATTACATGAGCGTCGCGGAATTTCCCCGCAATTACGAAGAAGATGGCGCATTAGTTCCACCCCAGGACATCGTTGCTGAACAATCAGTCCTGGGCGCGATGCTGCTCAGTAAAGATGCGATCGCGGATGTAATCGAAAGCCTGCGTGAAGTTGATTTCTACAAACCAGCACACGCCACAATCTTCGGCGCAATTCTAGATATTTACGGTCGTGGCGAACCTGCCGATGCAATTACAGTTGCAAACTATTTGAGTAAGTCAGGCGCTCTGGGCAACGTTGGCGGCGCAGGTTACCTACACACCTTGGTTGCAAGTGTTCCAACTGCTGCAAATGGTTCGTATTATGCGCGCATCGTTACCGAGCGCGCAATCTTGCGTCGGCTAGTTGATGCTGGAACAAAAATTGCTCAAATGGGTTACGCCGGTGATGCAGAAGTCGATCAACTTGTAGACCGAGCGCAAGCCGAAGTGTATGACGTGACTGGTCGCAGAACATCGGAAGACTACGCGCCACTTTCCGAAATCATGCCCCAGACTTTGTCTGAGATCGAAGCTATTGAAGGACGTGGCGGACAACTTGTTGGTGTGCCAACCGGATTCCAACAACTCGATGACATTACACATGGACTTCATGCGGGGCAATTGATTATCGTTGCCGCTCGGCCAGCAATTGGTAAATCAACATTAGGTTTAGATCTCGCACGATCAGCAAGCATCAAACACAATTTGACGTCTGCGATTTTTTCACTTGAAATGAGCCGCAACGAAATCGTTATGCGATTACTTTCTGCAGAAGCACAAGTTGGTTTGAACCACATGCGCGCAGGTACTTTGAGTGATGCTGACTGGGGCAGACTTGCAAACAAAATGGGACAAGTGAATGACGCACCATTGTTCATTGATGATTCACCTAACATGACCATGATGGAAATTCGCGCCAAGGCTCGTCGCCTAAAGCAACGTTTCGATTTGAAACTTCTGATCATCGACTACTTGCAACTTATGTCGTCCGGACGAAAAGTTGAAAGTCGCCAAGTTGAAGTTTCTGAATTTTCACGTTCGCTAAAACTTCTTGCAAAGGAATTAGAGATTCCAGTTATTGCAATCAGTCAGTTGAACCGTGGTCCGGAACAACGTCAAGATAAGCGACCAATGCTTTCTGACCTACGCGAGTCTGGCTCCCTTGAACAGGACGCTGACATGGTGGTTCTACTTCACCGCGAAGATGTTTATGAAAGAGAATCACCGCGCGCGGGTGAAGCCGACTTTATCTTGGCAAAGCACCGTAACGGACCAACGGGAACCGTTACCGTTGCATTCCAAGGCCACTACAGCCGCTTCGTAGACATGGCTACTTCATAAATTTCCAGCTCAACAAGAAAGTGCATCATGTCCAGCAGGTCAACCCAAATAGATCGAGTTAACTTAGTTGCTTTGATTGAGCGGGAGCGAAAAACTTATCGGAAAAACCACTCAAAGTCTCTTGAGTTATATGGAGATGCAAAGAATTTATTTGGCGGCGTTCCAATGCCATGGATGAATAAGTGGGTTGGCGGTTTCCCGCTTTATATGCAGGGTGCAAAGGGAAACATCATTACGGATGTAGATGGGAACGAGTACATCGATTTTGCACTTGGTGACACCGCAGCAATGACTGGTCATTCACCAGATGCCAGCGTCAAAGCAATCATTAACCGAATGCAAGACCAGGGTGGCATCACAACCATGATGCCGACTGAAGATGCACAGTGGGTTGGTGCAGAGTTAACCCGCCGCTTCAAAGTCCCGCTATGGTCGTTCACGGTTTCAGCCACAGACGCAAACCGCTGGGCAATCAGGCTGGCAAGACTTGCAACTGGAAAAAGCAAAATTTTGGTTTTTTCATACTGCTATCACGGTTCGGTAGATGAGACTTTTGGCGTTTTGGACTCCAATGGCGATGTCGTTTCAAGACCAGGAAACGTAGCACCCCCAGTTCCAATTGACCAGACCACTCGAGTCGTAGAGTTTAACGATTTACCAGCACTTGAGGCTGCACTCAAGTACGGTGATGTGGCAGCAATCTTGACTGAGCCAGCATTAACAAACATTGGGATCGTGTTACCAGAACCAGGTTTCTTAGAAGGTATGCGCGAACTTGCCACAAAGTACGGCGCACTATTAATGATCGATGAAACTCACACTGTCTCTGCTGGATACGGCGGTATGACCTTGCGTGACAATTTGGATCCAGACATTTTTGTAATTGGAAAAAGTATTGGCGCCGGTATCCCATCAGGCGCATATGGATTTAAGCAAGAAGTTGTTGATCGTATCAATTCACACACTGAAGCCGACCTGTTAGATGTCGGAGGTGTAGGTGGCACACTTGCGGGCAACGCATTGTCGCTAGCAGCAATGCGAGCGACACTTGGTGAAGTATTAACAGAACAAGCTTTCGAGCACATGATTAACCTGGCAACTCGCTACACCGATCAAGTGAATTCAGCATTAGACGAGTACGGAGTACCTTGGTCGATTTCGCAACTTGGCGCGCGAGCTGAATACCGCTTTACTTTTCCAGCGCCAAAAACTGGAACCGAAGCTATGCATGCAGGTGATGACGAGCTAGATGAGTTCATGCACTTGTTCATGTGTAATCGTGGTGTGTTGATGACGCCGTTTCATAACATGGCATTGATGTGTCCAACCACAACACAAGAGCAGGTCGATCGACACGGCTCTCTTTTTGCACAAGCGCTATCAGAGCTAACCAAAGCCTGATTTCTCGTAACGTGATTTCCACCTAGAATTTCATCATGACGTTACGTAGAAGACTCCAACTCTTTATTGCATTTTTTGCAATAACTTTGCTTGGTGTCGCAATCTGGGAACGCGTACTTTATCTAGAAGCTCGCGCCGAGATCAGTGAAACTCTTGCACTCGATATCAGACTCGATGAAGTTGCTGACCAGCTATCTTGGGTTTTGAGCTCATCAATTCTTGTCAGCCTTGTCTTGCTAGGTCTGGCATGGGTTTTTCTCGAGCGCTGGGTGCTTGCACCACTTGACGAAATGCGCACAGAATTACGAATGGTTGCCAGTGGAACGATTCATCAAGTGATCGAAGTTGCAAACCCACCCGAAATCCAACTTGCTGCGGCTGATGCCGAATCTATGAGACAAAATTTAGTGAGCCAGATCGACTTAGCTCGTGCAGCTTGGCAGGGACTCGAGCAGGACGCTCCGCTAGTTACATCCATGCGAAAAGCACTGTCACCAACTTTGATCGATACCGAAAGCTTTGGATTAGATGTTGCCGGACAAACGTTGCCTGCAAGCGGCGCAATCGCAGGCGACTGGTGGGATGTCATCAGAACACCAGAGGGCATAGCACTTGCCATGGTCGATGTCACAGGCCATGGTCCAGAGGCTGGCGTAGTTGGACTTCAGATCAAGGCGATCATGACTGCAGCTCTCTCGGCTGGATTCAGCCCGAGCGGAGTAATGGAAAGAGTCTCAGCAGGCCTTTCAGATGTTGATGCCCTATTGGCTACCGCGGTTATTTTGGAAATCCCAAATGATTCAAGTCAACCAACTAAGTGGGTTAATGCGGGCCATCCGGCAGGCTATTGGATCGATGCCAATCATTTAATAACGACGTTAAACCCAACCGGTCCGATGCTCGGTGGATTTGGGGGTGTCTGGCAAAGTCAGGATTTGTATTTTGGTTCAGGGGATCGAATCGTTCTTGTCTCTGATGGCTTGTTAGAAACTCAAGATGAAAAAGGCGAAGAGTTTGGTACGCAAGGCCTAGTAACCTCTGTCGTTTCCGGAGAACGCAGCGCAAACTCAGCCGAATTAACAAACCTTATAGTTTCAACCGCGCGCCAAGATTCCGTTACTTGGAACCGTGACGACGTATCAGTTGTTGTAATTAGTCGTAGGCTTTGAATGTGAACGAGTCAGTGAACCCACAGCTTCGACCAGAGATGGCCAAGCTGCCAACCTACAAAGCGGGTAAGAAAGTTGCGCCCGTCAATGGCCTAACCGCTTACAAACTTTCCAGTAATGAGGTTGCACATTCCCCTCTTCCTAGCGTTGTGGCGGCGATAGTGGATGCGGCAAGTGAGATCAATCGCTATCCAGATCCGTTCACAACAAATTTGATCCAGGCTCTTTCAGATAAGTTCGCTGTCCCCGTAGACCAAATTGCAACCGGAACCGGATCAGTTGGTGTCTGTCAGCAGATCATCCAGTCCGTTGCCGGCGCAGGTGAAGAAGTTATTTACGCTTGGCGCTCATTCGAGGCCTATCCAATCATTACAACAATTGCTGGAGCAGTAAGCGTTCAGGTTCCATTATCAAGTGATGGACAACATGATCTTGATGGAATGCTGAAAGCAATCACTGCAAAGACACGCGCGATTTTTGTTTGCACCCCAAACAATCCAACTGGCGGAATTGTTACCCAGCAACAGATAGATGAGTTTTTAGCAAAAGTACCAAAAAATATTTTGGTTGTAATTGATGAAGCATATGTGGAATTCAATCGTGACGAAAATGCAATCGATGGCATTGCAACCATGAAGGCACATTCAAATGTCGGAGTCCTGAGAACTTTCTCAAAGGCCTACGGTCTTGCTGGATTACGAGTTGGATATTTTGTTGGCCCGAAAAATATTGCAGAAGCGGTGCGAAAGACTGCAGTTCCATTTGGGGTTTCCAATATAGCGCAAGTAGCAGCTGTTGCCTCATTGGAAAATGAAGCAGAGTTGTTTACTCGCGTTGAAGAAGTAATTGCCGAACGCACTTGGTTTGAATCCGAACTTACAAAACTTGGATTCAAGCTTCCAAGCAGTCAGGCAAACTTTGTATGGATACCACTTGGTGAACGAACTGAAGAATTCACACTTCGTAGTGAAGGAATTGCAGTTTCGATTCGGCCATTCGCAGGTGAAGGAGTTCGTATCAGTATTGGCGAACGTCCAGCTTTAGAACGTGTTATTGAGCTGGCGAAAGACTTTGTTTATTAACGGATTCGACGGCAACAACCACTGCAACGCTGACAATGACCATGAAGCCACCCACCAAGATGTTGGAAGTTAACGCCTCATTGAAAATTACAATGCCAAGAGCAACTGCAACAATTGGATTCACATACGCATAGGTCGAAACTAATGTGATTGAGGCATTTTCAAGTAGCCAGGTGTAGACCGTGTACCCAATTAATGAGCCAACTGTAACTAGATAAATCCAGCCACCCCACGAGCGAGCACTGGCATCCATGAAATCTGAAATGGACTCGCGACTAATCATTCCCGCAATAAACAACGCACCTGCGGCACCAGCCATTTCATATGTGCTGAGCACTAAGGGATTGCTTGGCGTTTCCATTCGTGGCGCGATAAACGAGCCAAGTGACCAACATAGGTTTCCGAATAAAATAATGAACATCCAAATCGTGACACTTTGCCCTTCAGAACTGGGCCTTGCAAGAGTTTGTCCTGGCAACATAATTATTGCGATTCCAACTAAGCCAGCTGCAATTCCTAACAACGACGAAAGTTTAGGTCGATCTTTATCTAGCGTCCGAAACAAGGCAGTCCAGATTGGCATTGCTGCAACAATCAGGGATGCAACTCCGATAGGAA
>JBIIMD010000069.1:0-6017 GCA_044232525.1 Candidatus Nanopelagicales bacterium
TGCTCGCCAAAAAAGCAGTGGCTATGGAAAGGCACAGCACACGGCGATAACTTTTGCGGGGAAGCATGACTCTAGTCTGTCGGACAATTCGTCCCAGTAGCCCCATCTGTAACACCAGTAAAAAGTAGTGTCTGGCACATTTTTACCCAAAACTGCCTATAAATCGGGAATTTCAAGGTCTTCCTAGATGGCGTACGATCTTATAGTGCCTTAACAGGGCGCATTATTGTTCTTTTAAGTCAGTCACGGGAGGGGGTCTGAGTTATGGGTAAGCATCGCGCACCTGGAACAGAGTCTGTGGCCCATCCTTGGTTGCGCAAGGCTACAGCTGGATTTTCCATCTTCATACTGACGCTAACTGCGCTTGGTGGTGGAGCGGTTTATGCAATCAATGGCCTTGGTGCCAACATTGGCGCCATAGATACTAGCGATCTCAACAATGCAGATAGACCAGAAAGTTTTGCGCAGACTGATACCAGCCCAACTAATTTGCTAATCATGGGTTCGGACTCGCGCGAAGGTGATGGCAACGATACCTATGGTGACTTCGGTGGCGCGCGCTCAGACACCACATTGCTAGTTCACCTCTACAACGAACGTAAGGATGCGATTGTAGTTTCCATCCCTCGTGACTCGTGGGTAGAAATTGCCGGTTGCACTCAACCAGATGGTTCAACAACGCAACCATATGAAACTAAAATCAATGCTGCTTTTGCTTTTGGTGGACCAGTTTGCACAGTCAAGACGATAGAAAAACTTACCAACGTACGCATTGACAACTTTGTAGTTGTCGATTTCAAAGCCTTTAAGACTGTTGTAGATGCAATTGGTGGCGTAGAAGTTTGTTTAACTACACCTGTCTATGACCCAGTCAGAAAAGGTGGGGGGTCAGGCCTTGACCTACCCGCCGGTTACAGCAACATTAGTGGAGAACAGGCCCTAGCTTTTGTGCGTGCTCGTGAATCACTTGGAGACGGCAGTGACATTGATCGCATTGAAAGGCAACAACAATTTATTGGTTCAATGATTCGTGGCATGACCGAAAAAGGTTTGCTGACAAATCCACAAATGATTTATCGAGTATTGGGCGCCATCACTTCCTCGATTCAAACCAATCCGGAGTTCGCAAATATTCAGACTCTGCAGGACTTTGCGTTGTCGATGAGCGGGTTAAGTCCCTCACGCATAACTTTTGTAACCGTCCCGTTTGAATATCGTGGCACTGGCAACGTGTATTGGACCGCAGAAACCGATGACCTTTGGGAAGCAATTCGTCTGGATCAACAATGGCCAATCGTTGAGCCATCAGCGTCTGCATCTCCATCAACATCTCCGGTGGCCTCTGTGACAACCGTTGCACCTAAACCGTCTGAAATCAGTGTGTCCGTATTAAATGCAACTAACAAAGTTGGCCTTGCAAAAACTGCTGCTGATGATCTACGCGCAGAAGGATATGAGATTATCAAGGTTGGTAACTCGACTCAGCGCCTAAATGCATCTGAGATTCTCTATAAATCATCGCAACTTGAAGCAGCGAAAGTTCTGGCCGCGCAGACTGGTGTCACCAAGTTAACCCTGGATGATTCCTTGGTATCGCCGATTGTCTTATTGGTTGCCAACGATTGGAACAATGGAAAAGTTACTTCAACGCCTGCAAGTCCAACGGAAAGCAGCGGCTCAACGCCAATCTTGACTCCAACACCATCACCTTCGTCAACCAGCAACGAAGGAACCGCGGCCGCAACGGATTGCACTGAAGGAAATAACCGCGTTAAAAAATAAGTCTGAAGAAATTAACAAGACTAAACAATTGGTGGCCGGCCCGCTTTGGTCATAGCCCAAACGGTTGACCATTTCATGGCTTCACGTTCTCCTGCATTTCGGATCCAACCAGATCCAAAGCCGTGCATGTAATTCTTTAACGCTGACAAGGATCGCACCCGAAGCAAGGTAACAATCAACCAGGTCAGCGGATAAATTGGAACAAGAACAAAAGGCAAGTTTCGCTTAGCCAGCCAAACCCGATTACGAGCATTCATAAATGCAAATTCAGCAAACCGCGCGGGTGTGGTTGGCGGATGTGCAACCGGAATATCGCCGGCGTACCAGACCGTATGACCGGTATTCCAAGTTCGCCAGCAAAGCTCAATACCTTCGTGCAAATAGAAAAGCTCTTCTCCCCAACCACCGATTGAATCAAACACATCGCGACGAATCGCGACGCCTCCTTCCCAAAGTGAGGTTGCCAACCCGCTTTGGTTAACGTCCCCAGCACGAAGCCTGGGAACTCTTCGCTTCGGTTCGCTAACTCCGTTGTAATCAATAACACGCGGCTGAACTAAAGCGGCGTTGGTATCTGGCCCAATAGTTGCAATTAACTGAGCCAAAGTAGTTGGCGTTGGTAATTGCGCATCATCATCCAAGAAAAATAAATAATCGCCTACAGTCACAGCAGCGCCAGCATTGCGTCCGGCAGTAGCTCCAATATTTTCGGGCAAGAAATGTGTGCCAACCCCAGCTGGGATATTCACTGGATCCCAACCATTACCAACAACAACAATGTCGGCTTCGACTCCGATTTGTGCCAATAAAGATTGCACGCTGCGATCAAGTTCAGCAGGGCGCGTTCCCATGGTCAAAACTACGCAACCAACTTTAGGAGTCAACGTAATCGACTCGAATTCAAAATTGCGACGATGTGTCCAATGACAGTAACCGCAGCAGCGATCACCATGAACTGCAGCAAGCTCTGTGTGGCAACTAAGTCACCAACAAACAAGTCAAAAACTGCAGCAACTGCAATAAGTAGTGTCATCTCGATGGAATGGAATATGCGATTAAACGGGAACCAGCGAATTATCGAACGAACTTTTGCAAGGGCTGAAGATTTTGGAGCTGCCACCGCTGGGCTTTCAGAAAGCTTTGGCAAACCATTGAACGCCCGGGCCACATGAACCATGTCATTCAGCGCTTTATTGAACAGAACTAAAACCGATAGCAAAAGACCTAGTGCCACAAAACTCAAATTCTGTGAATCAAGTTCAGCGACTCCACCAACAGCGCGAATACCTAATGCAATTGGGATAAATCCTTCCGCAAGGTAGTGACCAAGTTTGTCTAGAAATACTCCAGCCGGGGATGAAGTCTGACGCCATCTAGCAACTTCACCATCACTGCAATCAAGCAGCATTTGAAGTTGCCCAAAAAATGCAGCTAGTAGTCCACCCGGTAAGCCTGGGATCAAAAGGGCTAAACCAGCAGCAAAGCCAGTCGCGATCATTAAGTATGTGACACCGTTTGCGCTAAAGCCAGCCTTTAGCAAAATCCGAGTTTGGTAAGGCGAAAGCTTGCGAAGGTAGACCTCATTTAGCCAGTGCTCCGAGGATTGACGGCCTCGAATCTCTTGCGGCTGCGAAACTGCTTTAAGTTCTGCAATCGTAGGATTGTTAGGTCGCGAAGTATTCACCTTCTTATTGTGGCGTACAACTGCAACAGAGCCCGAATTTGCGCGCTAGTTAACGGATTTGCTGCATCCATTGTCTAGATGCATAACCCACAAACAGTGCGGTAAATCCAATTCCACCGATTAACAGCGTGATATCAAGTGTTACTAAGAATCCCAACGCAGCCATGATGATAACCAGACTGCGCCCCAAGAACCCTAATCCGTAAGTCTTGATCTCCTTTGATATTTCATAGCCTGCAAGTGATCGATACAGCACGTCATAGTGGTGGAAAGTGACAGCAAAGAGCCACAAGTAAGCGATTGGATTGCTTCGGGCAATTGCAAAAACTAATCCCAGTTCGAACATTCTGAAAATTGATGGAGCCATCCAGGCAAACTTTCCAGTTAATGGATGTGAGCCATCAGCCCAAAACCATTCCACACCTAAGCCTGGATTGATTTGGCGCTCCAAAATGTCACAACCCGAGACGGACTTTGGGTGGCGCCAAGTTTTGCTTCGTAAAATTCGACCAGCTGTTGTGTATGCAAGTCCGATAAGTCCTAGGACTAGTAAGGTCCCAAGCGCAACAGCTGGAGCATTAAATGCGGCACCGAGCGAAATCACTAGCCAGCGTTCTCCAATTGGCATGTGTAAAACTTTTTTAATCCAACGAATCTTTGAATTTGAATTCAATGCCGCTGATGCATCTAGCAGTACTCCATTGCTTGAAGCAGGTATGTCATTTGGCTCACCAAGCGACAATGGAGTTACGGCGGTCTCACGAATTACTTGAACTGCGTGGAAGTTGTAGTCACTCATGTGTCTAACAGTTTGGATAATCATTAATCCCATTGCCAGTGGCCAAAGATTAAATCCATGTTGCGATGCACCAAACGCAAGCCCAGCATAAAGCGCATACTCCTTGATTCGATCAGTTGCGGCATCAAGCCAAGCGCCAAATTGGGATGAAACTCCGGTGTATCGGGCTACCTCCCCATCTGCACAGTCAATGATGATGGAGATTTGCACTCCGATTGCGCCGACTATCATCAAAGGCCACCAGCCAGTTGAAAAGAATCCAGCTACGACTAAGGCAATTACTAATGAAGTAAGAGTAATTTGATTTGGAGTCCAGCCTCGGCTAACAGAATACATTGAAACTTTTCGCGAAAGCTTACGCAGAACAAATGTGGAATAGAAGCCATCGTCAGCGCGCAACGCACGATTAGTCCTGACCTCTTGTTCATCTTGGTTGGAAACTTCATTTTGAAAATCTAATAACTCGGATTCAGATTCTGCTCGCTCACAGATTCCAGTAACTGGAATTGCTACAACTGGGCACGCAGCTCTAACTAATGAAACTGTTATTAGGTCAATCACATTTGGATTTTGTAATGGGGTTGCAGAAAATTCCTGAGCTCGTTGCAAGGCTGCACCAGTTTTTGGATCATTTGAAATTCGAACAAAACCTAACATTTCATGTGTTGGAGTGCTAACTCGATGCAGACTTGAACCCGCACTGACAATTTGCTTGTGTGTGATTCTGGCTGGATGCTTTGGCTCTTCACTTGGCTTGACTACGGCAGCACTAACACTCCAATGACCTTTCACAAGCGAATCAATCATGGCTTGGCCAGTAACAAAGCCTTGGTCAACAACTGCAACTGGTCCATCAACAAGGTAGTTGGAAATCTGCTCCAAGAGTTGAATCGGACTCAAATTCGAGTGCTCGATAAATTCGCCACCAGCAATTTGCACTCGTTCTCGCAAAATTTGGGATTGGGAAGCAAAGTTGGGATCCGTTAGGTTCAAAACAACTCGAAGCGGCAAACGTTCCAAAACTTCGCCTCCTGTCCTAAACCTGATAAATCTAAGCAAATATTGATCATTCGATAGAATTATCGCACCGAATGATCAACTGTCGTTAATCCCTGGAGTAAGGCGCCGTGGCCACACAATCACTGAAGGCAGCAATTCCTGCGCCAATCCGTGATGGCATTGCGATTGTGCTTGATGCCCTACATATTCGTAAGCGATTTGTTGACGGCCCTATGGGATTTGATCCATCTATTGGCCTAAACGTGAACGTTGCAGTCTATTTTCCAGACAATATGTCAAAGGCTTATCAGTTAATCCAGTGGCTTCCTGTCCTGGAGGATCATCCAAGTGATTTATCATTTGGAATTGTTGTTCGTAAGATTTCGATCTATTTAGAACTTAAAACATTGACCAAACTTCCAATTGCTTACGTTCCCACTTTTGCTGACGTCATGGAACTTTATCGAGTTAGTCCATTCAAAGCGGTTATGTATGTCAACAACGGAGTTGGAAACTTTCAATCACTTACGGTTGCTGAGTTAGCTCACATCCATGTCAATCATGGTGAGAGTGACAAGATCTGCATGGTGAGTAATCAAGTTAAGGCATATGACCGAGTTTTTGTCGCTGGCCAAGCGGCAGTGCTTCGACACCGCGCGGCGCTATCGGAATTTAATGAGGAAGTTTTGGTTCGCGTTGGCCGACCACAACTGGACGAAAATCCTGCACCCTCTATTACAGAATCAACTCGTC
>JBIIMD010000012.1:0-18769 GCA_044232525.1 Candidatus Nanopelagicales bacterium
GACTAACTTCGGTGCCTTCGTTTCACTTTCACCTGGTAAGGATGGGTTGCTACACATCAGTCAACTGCGCAAACTTTCCGGTGGCAAGCGCGTTGAGAATGTTGAAGATGTTCTTAAGGTTGGTGACAAGGTTCACGTCGAGATCGCAGAAATCGATCCACGTGGAAAGCTGTCACTTGTACCTGTAGTTGAAGGAACAGATGAAAGCGCAGATGACGCTGGAGACGAAGACTAAAACCGTGACATCACGAAACTCCGCAGTGGTCCTTGGGCATGAACAACGCCCAGGGACCACTCGCACGTTACTGACCGCTGAGCAAGGTGGATTGGTAAAGCGAACGGTATTGCCTGGCGGACTTCGAATCATCACCGAGCAAATGCCATCTGTTAGATCGGCAGCGATTGGCGTTTGGGTAAACATTGGTTCTCGCGATGAAGTTGCCTCCCAGACTGGTTCTGCACACTACTTAGAACACTTGTTGTTCAAGGGGACTAAGACACGAAGCGCCCTAGATATCTCTTCAACTATTGATGCAGTTGGCGGCGAGATGAATGCATTTACTTCAAAGGAAGTAACTTGCTTCTACACCCGAGTTCTAGATACCAGCGTCCCGCAGGCAATTGATGTCCTGGTGGACATGATTACTTCTGCCACAATTACTTCAGTCGATGTGGATCAAGAGCGGCAAGTTGTACTTGAAGAGATAGCAATGCGCGACGATGACCCAGCAGATCTCGTTCATGAACAATTCTCCAAAGCAATGTTTGGTGACGCGCCATTGGGAAGATCCATTCTTGGCACTGTAGAAAACATTTCATCACTATCGCGCCGGTCGATAAATGGCTTTTACAAGAAGTACTACACCCCGGATCGCTTAATTGTCGCTGTGGCTGGAAATGTGGATCACGCAACAATCGTGAAACTGGTCCGCAAGGCCTTCAATCAAGGTGGCTTCGCACTTGATGGTGACGAAGCGCCGTATGTATCGATGAAGCACAAAACCAAAGTTCTGCATACCGGTGGCTACGTTAAGCAAGATAAAACTACTGAACAAGCAAACCTTGTAATTGGTGTCCCAGGCCTAGATCGGGCAGATGAGCGACGTTACATCCAGTCAGTGTTCAATGCTGCACTAGGTGGTGGCATGTCTAGCCGTCTGTTTCAAGAAGTACGCGAGAAGCGTGGACTTGTTTATACCGTTTATTCCTTCGGCCAACAGTTTCAAGATGCTGGTATGGCTGGCGTTTATGCAGGTTGCAGTCCAAAGAATCTAGATCAAGTTCGGGAAGTCATTACAAATGTGCTTGATGATGTGGCCCAAAATGGCATTACTGCTGCTGAGCTGAGCAAAGCCAAGGGTCAAGTAAGTGGCGGAATGGTTCTTGGACTTGAAGACACATCATCTCGAATGAGCAGAATTGCCAGGTCTGAGATGAACAATGGTTATGTGCCTTCCGTTTCCGAAGTCCTAGATCGAGTCTCAGCAGTTACCATGGACGAAGTTCAAGCACTTGCGCATCAGGTATGGTCGCAAGATCGCCTTACTGCAGTTGTTGGACCGGAGTAACTAATGTCAAAGATTAAAGTAGGCGTCCTTGGAGCCAAGGGACGAATGGGCGCAACTGTATGCGAAGCAATTACCGCGAGCTCAGACTGTGAACTAGTGGCCGCCCTTGACCTAAATGACGACCTTTCTGGATTGGTAACAAGCGGCGCCGAAGTCGTTGTGGACTTTACAACACCTAACTCAGTTGAAGCTAACTTAAAATTTCTTGCTGCAAACGACATTCACGCAGTAGTGGGTACCACTGGATTTGATGCTGACAAATTGGCGGCAGTAGAAAAGCAATTCGCAGCAAGTAAAGCCAACGTAGTAATTGCCCCAAACTTTGGTCTTGCCGCAGTATTGATGATGCAATTCGCAGCGAAAGCAGCACCACACTTTGAAAGTGTAGAAATCATCGAACTGCATCACCCGCGTAAGGCAGATGCACCAAGTGGAACTGCGCGTCGAACTGCGGAAATGATTGCTGATGCCCGCGCTGGAATGGCCGCAATGCCAGATGCAACAGCAGACTTAATTCCAGGTGCTCGTGGCGCAATCGTTTCTGGTGTACCCGTGCACAGCATTCGAGCTCAAGGTTTAGTTGCGCATCAAGAAGTGTTGTTCGGCGGCCCAGGGGAGTCCTTGACGATCAGACATGATTCATATGACCGTGAGTCATTCATGCCAGGTGTATTGCTGGCAGTTAGAAAAGTATCCCAAACTCCAGGTCTTACACATGGACTTGAACACCTACTTGATCTAGGCAGCTAAGCCAAAGTATCTAAGTGCTGCAGCTGTGACTGCAGCTATCAAGACCACGAATATGAATGGAGTCTTGAACTTAAGTGCGATAGTGGCAGCTGCTAATGCAGGCACTCTCGCATCAAGCACCAAAACTTGACTTGAGGCAAATGTTTGAACTGCAACTAATGCACTCAATAACGAGATTGGTAGTAACAAAACAATCTTCTTGACGGTAGGTTGCTCCAATATGTGAGCTGGAATCACGCTTCCGACATATTTGAGCGCATAACAACCAGCGGCACCAGCCAGTACTGCAAACCACATCATGACAGTTTCCTGCCGGTAACCCAACCAACAATTACTGCAACTATGGCTGCGGCAAGAACTGGTACACCCGGAGGAACCAGCGGAGTGAAGGCTAGAGCTATCAAGGCACCACCAAAAGCCACGGATAAATCAGTTCGCGACTTAATCTGCGGCCAAACCAACGCGAATAAACCAGCAGCGATTGCGGCATCAAGGCCAAAAGACTTTGGATCGCCGATTGCCGAAACGCTGACTGCACCGATGAAAGTTGCCAAGTTCCATAAAAGGTAAACCGAAAGACCAGTCGCCCAAAATGCTAAGCGAGATGCCCGCCCTTCGAATGCTTGTTCATCTTGCGCCAAACCCATTGCAGTGGACTCATCGATGGTTAGTTGTACCGCTACTAAACGACCTGGACCAGAAGTTTTAAGGATGGGAGTCATGCGCATGGAGTAAGCTGCGTTTCTAGTACCCATTAGCCATGAGGCAATTACCGCCGTTAATGCGGTCCCACCCGAAGCCAGGGTACTAACCAAAGTGAATTGACTTGCCCCAGTAAACATCAAAAGTGATAAAGCCATGGTTTGGGGGATAGAAAGTCCAGTTGTAGTACCTAGTGCACCGAATGAAACACCATACATAGCGACAGCAAAACCAATGCTTGCAGCATTTCCAACAATTTGGCGTCGTGTTACATTCCACTCGCTGGAAACCGTGTTCATAATCTGTTAAACCTATCGCACTAGTCTGAGCCCATGCCTAAAAACATCCGGGGAATAAGCTATGCCTTCCTTGGGGTTTTGATTTTTTCATTTACCTTGCCAATGGTGAAGCTAGCGCTACCAGGATTTTCACCTTGGACCTTAACGTTTGGAAGAGCCACACTTGCGGGATTGCTGGCTTTAGTGCTCCTAAATCGTGCGGGAGTTAAGTTCCCAGAACGAAAACTCATTGGTCCACTTCTTATTACAGCTGGTGGAATCGTCGTTGGTTGGCCGATTCTGACCACACTCGCCTTACAGGAGACAACTAGCGCTCACGCAGCTGTAATTACCGCAGGGCTTCCACTGGCAACTGCAGTTTTGGCGGTATTCAGACTCCACGAAAAAGTACCAAGATCTTTTTGGGCAGCAGCACTGGTCGGAACATTTACTTTGGTTATTTACGCTTGGCTCAATGGCGGTCAAGAAGGTAGTTCTTTAAAGGCCGATTTGTTTTTAATCGGTGCCGTCATTGCGGCTGCGATTGGATATGCCGAAGGCGCAATCTTGAGCAAGGCAATGCCTGGTTGGCAGGTTGTCTCTTGGTGCGTAGTTTTAACTTTGCCTTTGACTTTGCCTTACTTCGTAATCTCGCTCTGGCTGGGGCGCGATACCCATACCGTCACAGCGGTTTCATTACTTGCCTTCTTGTTTACAGCTTTTGGATCCATGTACTTCGGCTTCTTTGCTTGGTACCGAGGTTTATCCGAGTTGGGTGTTGCGAGGGGATCACAGATCCAATTGATTCAATCTCTATTAACCCTGCTTTGGTCAGCACTATTGCTGGGCGAAATAGTTACGGGTTCAACATTGTTGGCAGCGAGCGTGGTCGTTGTATGTATCGCGGTCACCCAACGAGTTAGAAATGCTAAGCAGATGGATAGAAATTAACGGATCCTCTAACCCAAACTGTTACAGGCATTCCTACCTCCGGTGAAATTGGTCCAGAAGTGCGAGCCTTCACAGTTCCTGCTGCGGTCTTGACTTCTACTAAAGCATCGTGACCAAAGAATTGTCGTCCAGTTACAACAGCCAAACCCTTTGGGTCTGGTTGCAGGTAAAGATTCTCAGGACGAATCGCAACTTGGCCTACGGTTCCATCAACTTGACTCACGATTGGGATCAAGTCGCCTAGCTGGGTGCTAACTTTTCCAGCCTTTACTACACCAGGAATAACAACAGCATCACCTAAGAATTTTGCTAATTCGACATCGATCGGCTGCGAATAGATGGCACGAGGACTACCAACTTGAGCAACAGTTCCATCGCGCAAGATTGCTACTTGGTCAGCAATAGAAAGGGCTTCCTCTTGATCATGCGTAACCAGAATGGCTGTTGCGTTAGCAGAGCGCAGTATGGAACGGACATCTTCGCGAAGCTTTGAGCGCAGTTGTGCATCAAGGGCAGCAAACGGTTCATCCAGAAGTATCACGTCGGGGTTAGGTGCAAGTGCTCTGGCAATTGCCACGCGCTGTCGCTGCCCTCCGGAAAGGTTTTCGGGCAATGCATCTTTTTGATCTTGCATACCAATCAAATCTAGAAGTTCTGCCACTTTTTCATCCCTGGCATGGGACTTTAGATGCGACAGGCCGTACGCAATGTTCTTGGCTACTGTTAGATGGGGGAACAGCGCGGACTCTTGTGGGACAAATCCAACATTGCGCTTCTCGGGTGGAATTGAAATGGAAGTTGATGAAACTTCTCGTCCATTCATAGTGATTGAGCCGGAGTCAACCGAATCAAATCCAGCAATTAGCCGTAACAGCGTGGTCTTGCCACCGCCGGATGCTCCGAGGATTGTAAGTAAAGATCCGTCGGAAACTGAAAAAGAAACGTCTCTTAAGACAGATGAATCACCAAAGGACTTAGCAACATGTTCTAGCTTTAGTTTTTCAGTCACTAGTTACCCCCTTGAATGACGCATTCATATCAACAATCGAATCTTGACTACTTCCAAGGTTACTTTGTTTTCTAGAGCTTTGAACTTCTCGATTAATTAGTAAAGCTGGTATGCCAGCGACCACAATCAGCAAAAGTGCGTACGGAGCTGCGGCACTAAATGCATTAATTGATGTGGCTGACCACAACCGGGTAGCCAATGTCTCAATTCCCGTGGGACGCAAAATCAAGGTTGCTGGAAGTTCCTTGATTACGGTCAATGCAACAAAAGCAATAGCACTGAAAATTCCTGGACCGGCAGCCGGAATAATCACTCGTCTAATGGTCTGCATTTGCGAACTTCCCAAAGTTCGTGATACTTCTTCAATTCCAATTGGTACTTGTGAGATTGGAACCTTTAAAACTGCAACTGCATTTGGAAGAAACAATGCAACATAGGCAACAATTACCAGGATGCTGGTTTGGTAAAGCGCTGGCAAAGTTTGATTAACCAAAAATACAAATGCCAAAGCAATTACAACACCAGGCAAGGCATGGGTAAAGAGAATCGTTTGTTCTGCCCGCATTCCGAATTTACTACGATATCTAACTACTAATATCGCGATTGCTATTCCAATTGCTGAAACTGAAAGTCCACCAAGCAATCCGTAACTCAGCGTGTTTACTAATGCCCTAAGGACTTCCGCAGTTACTGCAGTTGATTGACCAACAAGATTCCAATAGATAATGCTTGATACTGGAATCACAATACTGATAACAAACCACATGGTAAGAACACCAGACACAAGAACTTGCCAATAGTTGAGTTTGGTTTTTGAGTACCTAAACTGATCAGATTCTTTGACTGCCTGAACTTGAGTGATACGACCTTGCACAATAACCAGAATTACTGTTACCAAAATCAAGATTAAGGCAATAGCTGCAGCGGCATCACGATCAAAACTTGCGCGATATGCGTTATAAATTGCTCGGGTAAAGGTATCAAATCTCATTAACGACACAGCACCAAAATCACTTAGCGTGTAGAGCGCAACAAGTAGCCCAGAACCCAGAACCGCAGGCTTTACTGCCGGCCAAGTGATACTTCGCGCAACTTGAAGTTGCGTCTTACCAAGAGTTCGAGCAACTTCTTCACTTGCGCTGTTGTGACGAGCTAATGCCGCGGTCACTGCGAGAAAGACATATGGAGAAGTGCTAATGCTCAAAACTAACCAGGATCCAAAAAAGCCATCAAAATTTTGATTAAATGCCAACCAGGCGTAAGCCAGTACATAAGAGGGAATTGCGAGGGGCAGTACTGCAACAATTTGAAATACTCGCTTTAACTTCAAATCGCTGCGCGAAGTTACCCAAGCTTGGATTGTGCCAACTGCAACAGCAGTAAGGCATACCGCAAAAGTCAAAGTTAACGAGTTAAGTATTAGCTCAAGTGTTCGCGGTCTAGCTGTGATTTCAACTAACGTACCTAATCCAATCTGGAAGGTACGCAACAGGACGTATGCCAGCGGCAAAAGTGAAAGTGCAACGCCAAATGCCACCACTACCAAAATCTGCAGTGGCGGCTTTTGCGCAGACTTGAAACTCAGATCAAACCAGCCCTGGCTAGAAGCTCTAGAGTCTCGCTGAGTGAGGAAAGGTCAGAGAGATCTATGCTTGGGCCGCCAATTTCATTTAGGGCAGGAAGCGATGGACTTGGTGGAGTATTTGAAGTTAGCGAGTATTCAAACGTATTCTGCAAGAAATATTCTTGCGCGGTATCGCCAAGTAACCATCGAGCGAATTCAAGGGCAGCAGGATTCTCGGACAAGATTGATATGCCAGCAACATTCACTAGATTGCCCGCATCACCAGGCTCAAACCAATTCAGTTTTGACTTCATATTTTCCTCACCAACTTCGGAGGATTTTTCATACCAGTAGTAATGGTTGATTAGTCCAGCAGCAACCTCGCCAGCTTCAACTGCGTCAAGAATCTGCCCATTCTTTTCGTAAATGACCGCATTCTCCTTTAATGCAGATAAGAAAGCTAACGTGGTTTCATCTCCAGCGATAACACGCATCCCAGTTACAAATGATTGGAACGATGCGTTAGTTGGAGCAATCGCAATCCGACCCTTCCAACCTGGATCAGCTAAATCGAAAACAGAGCTGGGGAGAGTAGTTACCAAATCTGGATTGTAATTGAGTACGCGCGCTCGACCAGAAACTCCAATCCAGGAACCATCTCCTGCCCGATACTCACTTGGAACTTTTTCGAGTAAGTCTGAAGGAAGGTTTTTAACAACACCTGCGGAGCTCAGGGCGCCTAGGGCTCCAGCATCTTGAGATAAAAATATATCGGATGCAACGTTTGATCCTTCTTCGATTATCGTGGCTGCCATTTCCGCGGATTCGCCGTACCGGACACTTACTTCAATCCCGGTTTCTTTTGTAAATGTTTCAAGAAGCGGGCTGATTAATGCTTCATTGCGCCCTGAGTAGAGAACAATGGAGTCGCCGTTCTCGCCAGTAAAGCCATTGCCTTCGCTGGCACACCCGCTCAAAATTGTTGCCAAGGCTAATGAACTAGCGGCAAGCATTTTAGAAATCTTCACGTTACTCCTATTTAAGTTATTTATGCAACCAACTGGTTGCATAAATAATTACGTAACTAAAAGGTAGCGAAAATGCATAATGCGGTCAAATGGAGAAAGTGGTGGCAAAGTCAGGGTTATTTATGTGCCCCGATAGCCTTATCAACGTGGCACAAGAGATCTCCTTTAGAAGCGATGTAACTGTCGAGCTGGTAAAGCATTCGGCGGGAGACGCTGACGTGCTTTGGGCAGCCCGAGTATCAACAAAAGGGGATCAATCAGCTGTTGATGTAAACGCTGATTCTGCAGCCTCGGCAGGTCTAATCAACTATTTGATGCGAGATCGCCACGGTAGCCCGTTTGAGCATTCAGTGTTCACATTTTTTGTACAAGCACCAATTTTTATGTGGCGCGAGCACTTCCGCCATCGCATGGCAAGTTATAACGAAGAGTCAGGTCGGTACAAAGTTCTAGAACCAGTGTTTTACACACCAGGTCCAGAACGAAAGCTGATTCAAATTGGAAAAGCCGGTGCATATGAGTTTATTGATGGCACACCTGAGCAATTTGATATTGTCACTGCGGAAACTAAGAAAGCCTGCGAAGTTGCATACGCTTCATACGAAGCAATGCTCGAAGCTGGCGTAGCAAGAGAAGTTGCGCGCATAGTACTTCCTGTGACGATTTACAGTTCTGCATACGTAACTATGAATGCACGCGCACTTATGAACTTCTTGAGCTTGCGTCGTAAAGCAGAAGGATCGCACTTCCCATCTTTCCCACAACGCGAAATTGAAATGGTTGCAGAGAAGTACGAATTAGAGTTCGAGCGAATCATGCCACTTACCCACGCATCCTTTGTGGCTAATGGTCGAGTTGCTCCCTAGTTGATGGCGAAAGTGAATAGGTGAGATTGTGAAAGCGGAGTCAGCGTTTGGCACGGTTTTGACCGCTATGGTCACACCGTTTACCTCTGATGGAACAAAGATTGATTTCAATGCGGCTGCAAGGCTGGCAAATGACCTAATTGATTTGGGCAATAACGGTTTAGTAGTGAATGGCACAACCGGTGAGTCTCCAACAACAGATGAGCATGAAAAACTTGAACTTCTAAAAGTTGTTATTGATGCGGTTGGCGATCGCGCCAAAATCGTTGCTGGTGCAGGGTCTAATGACACTGCCCACTCAATTTTGTTGGCTAAAGATGCCCAAAAAGCTGGCGCACACGGATTGCTGGTTGTGACCCCGTATTACAACAAGCCGCCACAAGCCGGAATTTATGCTCACATGGTTGCAGTTGCCGATTCGACTGACTTGCCAGTAATGGTTTATGACATACCTGGTCGCTCAGGAGTTCCAATTAACAACGACACCATGCTGCAACTAGCGCAACATCCAAAAATTATTGCTAACAAAGATGCAAAAGGTGATACTTGGGCGGCTTCACAAATTATGGCGCAATCAGATCTTGCCTACTACTCAGGTGATGATCCATTAAACCTTGCGTTACTAGCTATTGGAGCCGTTGGTGTTGTAAGTGTCACCGGACACATTGTGGCTGACCGTCATAAGTTGATGGTGGAAGCAATGCAAAACAATGATGTTAAGGCTGCGCGCGAAATTAATCGTTCGCTTGTGCCGATTACCGAAGG
Organism: Candidatus Nanopelagicales bacterium; assembly: GCA_044232525.1. GTDB lineage: Bacteria > Actinomycetota > Actinomycetes > S36-B12 > UBA5976 > UBA5976. The sequence goes on from JBIIMD010000012.1 coordinate 9,482, forward strand.
AATTATGACTCGGGCCGGTGGCGCAATCATGGTGAAAGCAGCACTTGACCAACTCGGTAGAACTGGCGGTGGATCACTTCGATTGCCTTTGGTTCCAGCAACTGATGACCAGCGACGCGTTCTTAAAGACGACTTGATTAAGGGCGGCTTCAGTCTGTGACACTTTCACAACTTGAGTTACCAACTCCACCTCCGCTAACTGATGATACTTTTCGCGTAGTTGCACTTGGCGGACTAGGCGACATTGGCCGTAACATGACCGTGCTTGAATATCGTGGCAAATTACTTATTGTCGACTGCGGTGTTTTATTCCCAGAAGAGACTCAGCCTGGCGTGGATTTAATCTTGCCTGATTTTGCCTATATCCAAGATCGACTTGATGACGTTGCGGCCGTAATCCTGACTCACGGACATGAAGATCACATTGGTGCAGTTCCATATCTTCTGCGCTCAAAGCAGGACATTCCAATAGTTGGGTCACAGCTAACTTTGGCGTTTGTAGAGAGCAAGTTAAAGGAACACCGAATCACTGCTTACACACATGCTGTAAAAGAAGGCATGACAGAGAAGTTTGGAGACTTTTCCGTTGAGTTCATCGCGGTAAATCATTCAATTCCTGATGCGTTAGCGGTAGCTGTAACTACGGATGCTGGAACCATATTGATAACCGGTGATTTCAAGATGGATCAACTTCCACTTGATGGCCGAGTAACTGACTTAAACGCATTTGCGCGGTTAGGCGACAAGGGCGTTGACCTATTTCTAGTTGACTCAACGAATGCCGAAGTACCTGGGTTTGTTACCAGCGAAAAGGACATCATCCCCACGCTCCAACAAGTTATTGGGGGAGCATCTGGGCGAGTGATCGTTGCCTCATTTGCATCGCATGTTCATAGAGTTCAGCAAATTATTGACGTGGCCGTAAAGAACAATCGAAAGATTGCATTTGTGGGACGATCTATGGTTCGAAATATGTCGCTGGCAAGTGATCTTGGCTACTTAACAATTCCAGGCGGAGCTCTCATCTCAAGTGACGAAATGGCAGATCTGCCTGACGACCAAGCAGTTTTGATTTGCACTGGATCCCAAGGTGAGCCAATGGCTGCGTTAGCGCGGATCGCTAATCAAGACCACGCCATTTCAGTTGGACCTGGCGATACTGTGATTCTGGCTTCGTCATTGATACCTGGCAATGAGAACGCGGTGTATCGAATCATTAACGACTTAAGTCGACTTGGCGCGCATGTAGTTCATAAGGGAAATGCTTTAGTGCATGTCTCTGGCCATGCTGCAGCGGGTGAACTTCTGTACTGCTACAACATTGTTAAGCCAAAAAATGTCATGCCAATTCATGGTGAATGGCGACACCTAAGAGCTAATGCAGATTTAGCAATCAAGACTGGTGTACCTGAATCGCGAGTCATGCTTGCAGGCGATGGCATCGTTGTTGATCTAGTCAACGGGAAAGCCAGCATCGTTGGCGCGGTTCCATGTGGCTATGTCTATGTTGAAGGATCGACAGTCGGTGAAGTATCTGAGTCACTTTTGAAGGATCGGCGCGTACTTGGCGAAGATGGATTCCTATCGATTGTTGCGGCGATCGATTTTGCCGAACGTAAGGTTATTGCCGGACCGCAGATACATGCTCGAGGGTTTAGTAAAGAGGAAAGTGTGTTTGAAGAGATCTTGCCAAAGATCAAATCAACGCTTGAAGTTGCGTTAGCCGAAGGTGTAACTGATACACACCAGTTAGGGCAAATGGTTCGTCGGGTAGCTGGTAAGTGGGTAGGCGAGAAGCATCGACGCCGACCGATGATTGTGCCCTTGATAATTTCCAATTAGGACAAGGACAATATTCGGAATATTCCGACACGCCGTGACTCTTGGTGCCAGTGTTACTGGAGTGTTTCAGATATATTTGTTATATGGCTTCCCCGTCAGCGGCAAAGACTCGTCCGCGCACCTCATCCCGACCACAAGGCCGAAATTCCGGATCAGGACGTGCTCCAGTTAAGCCAAGAAAGAGCTCGAAGCCATCCGTTGTAACGACTCTGTTCCAAGGAGTGCGCAGATTCGTTACTGCTGTCTGGTTGGGTATTGCACACATAATTGGCGCCATCGCTCGAGGTATCGGCAAAAGCGCCAAGGATCTTGATCCGGCGCACCGACGTGATGGGTTAGGGCTTCTATATCTATCTTTAGCAATTGTTATTGCAGCGGTTATTTGGTTTGACGTCGCAGGTTTTGTTTCAGGCGTTGTTACTAGCGTGGTGACGGGTGCAGTTGGCATCTTTGATGTCCTAGCCCCAATTGCTTTACTGGTTATTGCGATTCAAACTTTGCGTCACCCAGATGCACCGTCTCAGAAGAAGGGTCGTCTAACTATTGGTTGGACGTTGCTTTCCTTGAGCGTAATGGGCATAGTCCATATCAATCGGGGAAATCCAATTCCATCCTCTGGTGCTACTGCTATGCGCGAAGCATCCGGCTGGGTTGGCTGGGCTATCACCGCACCATTTGTAAGTGCAGTGGGAACTATCGTCACTGTTTTACTTCTTCTGGTTGTTGCTTTCTTCTCAATCTTGATAATCACCGCTACACCGGTTAACACGATTCCAACAAGGGTTCGCGCAATGGTTGCCAAGTTCCAGCGCCCACCAGCAGTGACTGAATTGGAAATGACGCATCCAAATGTTGATGACATCACTGCGGCGCAGGCCCAGCTCGCACTAGATCTTTCAGTTTCCCCTAATCGCACATTGTTCAGCCGCTTGCGACGCAAGAGTTCAAAAGCATCAGATGTAGATCCCGCCTTAGCAATTGGTGAGCTTGTCGGAGATGCACCATTTGCAACCCCAATTGTTAGTAATCCAATAGTCGCAGAAGAGATTGAACTTGTAGCTGAAATGCAAGACATAACTCAGCTCAATACGATCGCAGTTGATGTACTCGCACCGGTAGCTTCGAATGACACCCAGGCCGTATCGCTTGCTGCTGAAATCCCTAAACCACCAGCTATCGTTACACCTTCACAACCAGCTTCGATGCTTGATGTTAAGCCGCTAAAGTCCGAACAACTTCAGTTTGTTTCAGCTTCAAATTACAAGTTGCCAAGTGAATCACTTTTGAAACCTGGAGCAAAACCAAGAGCGCGCACTGCGGCAAATGATGCAGTTATCGAAGCCTTAACTCAGGTTCTAGAACAATTCGACATAGATGCAAAAGTAACTGGATTCCAGCGTGGACCAACGGTTACTCGCTATGAAGTTGAGCTAGGTCCAAAGGTGAAAGTAGAACGCGTAACTGCACTGAGCAAGAACATTGCCTACGCAGTAGCAAGTGCAGACGTACGCATTCTTTCGCCAATTCCAGGTAAGAGTGCGATTGGTATTGAAATACCGAATACAGACCGTGAAGTGGTTTCTTTGGGTGATGTGATGCGCAGTGGGGAAGCCGCAGGCGATGACCATCCAATGCTCGTTGGATTAGGCAAAGATGTCGAGGGCGGCTTTACCGTAGCAAACCTGGCAAAAATGCCTCACCTTTTGGTCGCCGGTGCTACTGGTGCAGGTAAGTCTGGTTGCATGAACGCTTTGATCACATCTATTTTGATGCGCGCTACCCCAGACGAAGTTCGTATGGTCTTGATCGATCCAAAGCGTGTTGAACTGACAGCATACGAAGGCATTCCGCACTTGATTAGCCCAATCATTACAAACCCTAAAAAGGCTGCAGAAGCACTTGCCTGGGTTGTTAAGGAAATGGAAGCCCGTTATGACGATCTATCTGCATACGGCTTCCGTCACGTAGATGATTTCAATAAAGCAGTTAGGGGCGGGAAAGTTACGCCGCCGCTTGGTTCAGAGCGAGTACTGCGGCCGTATCCATACCTACTCGTAGTGGTTGATGAACTTGCTGATTTGATGATGGTTGCTCCACGCGACGTTGAAGATTCAGTTGTTCGAATTACGCAATTAGCTAGAGCGGCTGGAATCCACTTAGTACTTGCGACGCAACGCCCATCTGTTGACGTAGTAACTGGCTTGATTAAAGCCAACGTGCCGAGTCGTTTGGCTTTCTCGACCTCTAGTTTGGCTGATAGTCGAGTTATTTTAGATCAGCCTGGCGCCGAAAAGCTGGTTGGGCAAGGAGATGGCCTATTCCTTCCAATGGGAACTTCAAAGCCAATCCGGATTCAGTGCTCCTGGGTTACTGAAGCAGAGATTCGTGCGGTAGTTGCGCACGCCAAAGGCCAAATGGCACCGCAATACCGCGATGACATAGCAGCTCCAGTTTCCGCTTATCGGGAAATTGACGGCGACATCGGCAATGATCTTGACGATTTACTTGCAGCCGTTGAACTTGTAGTTTCAACACAATTTGGTTCAACTTCTATGTTGCAGCGTAAATTGAGAATTGGTTTTGCCAAAGCTGGACGTTTGATGGACCTTATGGAGTCTCGAAACATCGTTGGACCATCTGAAGGATCCAAGGCCCGTGAAGTTTTAGTTACTGCTGAAGATCTAGCGGGAACAATTGCTTTAATTCGTGGCGAGTAGGCTTCACAGCGTGACCGCTAATCCTCGTGTATCAATAGTTTCGTTAGGTTGCTCTCGAAATGATGTTGATTCCGAAGAGCTCGCCGGCAGATTAACAGCAGATGGCTGGAACTTGGTTTCCGATGGTGAAGCTACGGATTTAGTTCTTGTTAATACTTGTGGATTTATCGAACAGGCAAAGAAGGATTCGATTGACACCATTTTGGAAGCCAGTGAGCTGCTTGCCGGAAATGGAAAAGTCGTAGCAGTTGGTTGCTTGGCGCAACGGTATGGCAAAGAATTAGCAGCCGAACTTCCCGAAGCAGACGCCATCTTGAGTTTCGACGATTATGCCGATATTGGTTCAACACTTCGAAGAGTTCTTGCTGGTGAAAGTATCGAAGCGCACACTCCAGGAGATAGACGAAAGTTGCTCCCAATTTCGCCGGTAGATCGACAGTCCGTCACATCTGAAGTTTCCACGCCAGGCATGGGACCTCACATCTATCGAAAGCGCCTAGAGGAAACTACCTGGGCGCCATTGAAGATTGCATCGGGTTGTGATCGCAGGTGCACGTTCTGTGCGATTCCTGCGTTTCGGGGATCATTCGTTTCGCGAGACCCAGGTGAGATTTTTGAAGAGGCTGCCTGGCTTGGAGAGAACGGCGTTCGCGAACTGCTTTTGGTCAGCGAGAATTCAACCTCATACGGTAAAGACCTTGGTGATCTACGACTGCTTGAGAAACTCTTGCCGCTTTTGGTGCAGCCTGAAGGGATCGAATGGGTTCGAGTTTCCTACCTACAACCAGCTGAAATGCGACCGGATCTCATTAGCGTTATTGCAAATACTCCTGGAATCGTTCCGTATTTTGATTTGTCTTTCCAGCATGCAAGTAATTCGGTGTTGCGAAGAATGAGAAGGTTCGGCGGAACTGACAGCTTCTTAGATTTGTTAAGTGCGATCCACATTCATAACCCACTGGCTGGCGCGCGAACGAATGTCATAGTTGGCTTTCCGGGGGAGTCTGAAGACGACGTTACCGAACTAATCGAATTCATTGAAGGCGCTCGACTTGATGCAGTAGGAGTATTTGCCTACTCGGATGAAGATGGCACAGCAGCCGTGAAATTAGATGGTCACCTGCCAGAACATGAGGTCCAGGCTAGGCATGAGGCCGTGAGCAAGGTTGCACTGCGAGTCAGTGAAGATGTGGCTCGCAGTCGGATTGGGCAAGAAGTTTCAGTCCTGATCGAAGAGCCAGGTAATCAGGGACGCAGTGAACATCAAGGGCCAGAAGTCGATGGCTCGACCACAGTAGTTTCGGATCAGCAACTACCAATTGGAACTATCGTGCGTGCTGTTGTGATCGACTCAATCGGTGTTGACTTAGTTGCAAAGCAGATGCAGTCATGACGCATCAACCCATTCCAGATCACTTAGGGGATCCAAACAACGAAGTGCCGTTACTAAATATTCCTAACGTACTTACCGTGGCCCGCTTGTTCATGGTGCCAATCTTTGGGTATTTAGTGCTTGCGATTGAGCAAACCGACTCAGTTCAGTGGGCAAGCGCAACAGTGTTCTTAATCGCAGCTCTGACAGACCTAGTTGATGGCGTGTGGGCCAGACGCTATGGTCTTGTTACAAATTTTGGAAAAATTGCTGATCCTATTGCGGATAAAGCCCTAATTGGCACGGCGTTGATTGCACTCTCGATTCAAGGAGAGATTGTTTGGTGGGCTACGGGAATCATCATCGTTAGGGAAATTGCGATAACTTTGTTGCGGTTTTGGGTCATTAAGCAAGGTGTTATTCCGGCAAGCCGTGGTGGCAAAATTAAGACCGTAAGTCAAATAGTTGCGATTGTTGCGTTCTTGATACCACTAGATGGTTGGGTTGATACCGTCGCCCAAATGTCACTTGGTATTGCTCTAGCATTAACAGTCACGACTGGAATTGATTACGTTATTAAAGCGCGAGTTCTGTCACGTGCCAAATAATGATTTGACATACTAGGCGAATGAAACGAGCCACATCATGACTACTGACATTGACTCCCTTGCAGTAACTGTGGTCTTTGCAATGCAAGGAAGAACAGTAGCCACCGCTGAGTCAATAACTGGTGGTCAGCTTGGTTCAACAATTACATCAATTCCGGGAGCTTCCCAGATTTTTCGTGGGGGAGTCATTGCCTACGCAACTGACTTGAAATCTAGTCTGCTGGGCGTCTCAGAAACGTTGCTTGCTGAGGGTGGTGCAGTGCAAGCTCAGGTGGCACTCGAGATGGCAACTGGCGTTGCAATCAAACTTGATGCAGACTTTGGATTAGCGGTCACTGGCGTGGCTGGTCCGGCTTCTCAAGATGGCCACCTGCCGGGCACAGTGTTTGTCGCTTGCGTAATGCGTGATGAGCAAGGAACTGTTATTGATTCGGCTGTGGATGAGCTCCATCTCTTCCCTGAGACAGATGACCAAAGAGAGGCTAGAGATCAAGTAAGAGAAGAGACAGTAGCTGCAGCCCTTGAACTTTTGCTAACAATGCTCTAATTCGTAACTAATGTCGGGGTTTATCCCCATATTTAATGGGCATGATTAAGGATAAGGCGCAATCAACAGATTCTTGATATGATGAAGGAATGGAACGCGATATGACACAGCAACCGGTAATGAATACCTCAGCAAAAGCAATTACGCCGCAAGGCCAGACTTCACTTACCCACACCATCAAGATCGCAGATCCAAGTGCAACTCCGGTTTACGGCAAGAAAATGATTCTTATGCGCCAAGTAATTGGCGATGAATTACGCCGCCGCCGCAACGAACAGGGACGCACATTGCGCGATGTTTCTAGAGACGCCCAAGTTTCGCTTGGTTACTTGTCCGAGCTCGAGCGCGGTCAAAAAGAAGCGTCATCCGAGTTATTGGCTGCTGTATGTAATGCGCTAGATACGCCACTTTCTATTCTGCTTGCTGGTGTTAGCACCGAAGTAGCCCGACGCGAAGCCATGATGGCCGATCGTTTCTCTATTGCTTAAATATTTGTATTGCTTAAATATCTATATCGCTTAAACAACTCAACCCGAATAACGGCATTCTGGTAGTTATGTCAGGTAAGTTCAAAGTGTGTCGGATCCAAAAGCATCTCAAATTCAGCGGCACATCAATGGCTATCTAGACCACTTGCTTGTCGAGCGCGGTCTTGCCAAGAATTCGATGTCTGCGTATCGCAGGGACTTAGGCAGGTATCAGGAATTCTTGGGCAACAGAGGGTTTCTTGAGTTTTCTGCAGTATCTGCCAACGACATCTCTGAGTTTCTAATCAACCTAAGACTCGGTAGCGAACATCATCCGGCACTTGCACCTGCTTCAGCGGCACGAACCTTAATTGCAGTGCGGGGTCTGCATGCTTTCTTGGCTAAAGAGGGGATAACTACTTCAGATTCAGCTCGAGCTGTGAAGCCACCAGGCATATCTAAACGTCTACCTAAGGCTTTGACTTTTGCTGAAATTGAGCGACTACTAGCTGCCGTCGGGGCTGGAAGTGAATCTGATGTATCGGTTTTGATGATGCGCGATCAAGCGCTACTGGAACTTCTTTATGGCACCGGGGCCCGGATTTCGGAGTTAACAGATTTGAGTTTGGACGATGTTTCGACCCTTTCCAAAGAACTTCCAATTCTGCGACTTAAGGGCAAGGGAAATAAGGAGCGACTGGTTCCCGTTGGATCTCACGCCCTGCAAGCCTTAGAGCAATATCTGGTTCGCAGCAGGCCAGTGCTTTCAGGAAAGTCAACGACGAGTTCGGCGCTTTTTCTAAATGCCCGAGGCACCAAATTGTCGAGACAAAGTGCTTGGTCAATCTTGCAGGCTGCTGCCGCGCGCGCGGACTTAGCGGGCAAAGTTTCGCCGCACACCATGAGACACTCATTTGCTACGCATTTATTGGAAAATGGGGCAGATGTTCGGGTAGTTCAAGAGCTTTTGGGTCATGCTTCAGTCACAACAACTCAGATTTATACCTTGGTAACAGTTGACCAGCTGCGTGAGGTCTATGCCACGGCCCATCCGCGTGCCCAAGCTCGGTAATTCGGGTCAAATATGGCACGTGCGACACCAACTCAAAAGTCACCTTGCATCCCAGTGTTTATTGGGAAAAGGGCTTAATCTAAAGTTGTCGTAACTTCCTCAGCGACGATTAATTCTGGCTCGACGGAATCTATCTGTTGGTCACGTATGTGCTGGGAAGGGTAGTTATGACAGTTCCAATTCCTCAGGATCAGAGTTTGAGCGATCCACTATCTGCCACAGCAATGCCAGTCTCGGCCCCAGTTGCAACCGAATCCGCCATACCAGCTTTGCCGATCGACCATGAAGCTTCAGTGACACCAATTTTGAACTCAGAAGAAACAAAAACTCCTGACGTGATTCTTGGGCTAACTGGTCGACCACTTCCAACTTTTAGCGCGCCTAAACCACTGTCTAGTCATGGCCCGGCTTACATCATTGCAATGACAAATCAAAAGGGTGGCGTTGGTAAAACTACAACCACAATCAATCTTGGCGCAGCACTTGCGGAAGCTGGCCGAAAAGTTTTGATGGTTGATATGGATCCACAAGGATCACTGTCGATCGGTCTTGGTGTTAATCCGGATGACTTGGGTGGCAAGCGAACTGTGTATGACATGCTGATGGATTCAAGTGCAGTTCCAGCTTCTGATGTTGTAATGAAGACTTCAGTAACCGGACTTG
>JBIIMD010000071.1:0-5539 GCA_044232525.1 Candidatus Nanopelagicales bacterium
ACATCAACTAAGTGCTCAATCGTCACTTGTGAGGAATGTCCGAAGTCATATCCGAATCCAATTTCAAATTTTCCGCTTAAGACGCCTTCGTTCAATTCGACTAAATCAACTTCCGATATTCGGGCATCAATTTCGGGGTGATCTTTTGCCAGTCGGGAAACCAATTCCGGAACAAAGTATGGAGCAATAACCGAAAAGATTCCGATTGAGATGGGGCCATTTGGCGCAGTACCTAAATCGTGTGCAACCTGCTCGAGGCTTTCTGCGTCTTCAATTAGGTTTCTAGCTTGAATCAGTAGTCGCTCGCCAGCATCAGTTAATGAAACTCCTTTGGCGTGATGGCGAACTAGGAGTTGAAGGTTCATGGCGCGCTCAAGTTCGCTTATGCCACTGGAAAGTGAGGACTGCGAAACATGCAAGGAATTTGCCGCGCCAGTCACTGAACCGTTTTCGGCAACCGCAAGTAAGTATTCCAATTGGCGCAGGGTGTAAGCGGGCAATTCGATTCCTTTGCTCGATTCCTTTGTACAGTGACCTATTCGAATGATTGTATCGAATAAATCGAACTTAAAAACTATTTAATTCGGCTTGACCGAACCTAAGTGTCTAAGCCATTGTGGAAGGAAGTTGCCAGTACAGGAGTTCTAAATGCCAGTTGAGGAATTCGAAGTTGTTGTTGTAGGCGCTGGACAAGCCGGTGTAGCAATGAGCGAGCACCTCACTAATGCTGGAATTTCTCATGTCGTTTTAGAGCGAGATCGAATTGCTGAGCGTTGGAGATCTGAGCGGTGGGATTCACTTGTAGCAAACGGCCCAGCTTGGCATGACCGCTTCCCTAGTTTGGAATTTGAAGGTTACGATCCAGATGCATTCGTGCCAAAAGAGGCAGTTGCAGATTACTTTGTCGCATACGCAGAAAAATTCAATGCCCCGATCAGAACCGGTGTTGATGTTAAATCTGTAACCAGGCTTCCAAATGATTCCGGCTTTAGCGTTGAAACTTCAGTTGGACAAATCCAAACTAAATATGTCGTTGCAGCAACCGGACCATTTCAAAAGCCAGCAATTCCACCAGTAGTTCCAGAAACTGCGAACATTAATCAACTTCACTCGAGTGATTACCAAAATCCAGCACAACTCCCTGAAGGTGGAGTGCTTGTTGTCGGAGCTGGATCTTCAGGTGTTCAAATAGCTGCTGACTTAAGAAAAGCTGGTAGAGATGTTTATCTTTCTGTTGGTGAGCACGATCGTCCGCCTCGACGTTACCGTGGAAGAGATAATGTCTGGTGGTTAGGCGTACTGGGTAAGTGGGACCTTGCAACACCACCAGCAGGAGCTGAACACGTCACTATTGCGGTGAGTGGTTTCGAGGGAGGCAAGACTGTTGACTTCCGAGATCTTGCCAATAGTGGCATCACCCTACTTGGACTAACCACGTCATTTGATAACGGTGTTATTAAGTTTGCAGATGACCTAGAACGAAACATTGCCCGTGGTGATGCGAACTTCTTATCGGTTCTAACCGAAGCTGATGAATTTATCGCACAGAATAACTTGGATCTACCTTTGGAGCCTGCGGCTCATATCCTTGGCCCGATGCCTGAGGCAGCGATTAATCCGATTCGGGAAATTGATTTAGCTTCCGCAGGAATCACGACTATTCTCTGGGCAACTGGCTACTCCGTTGACTATGGCTGGCTTCAAGTTCCTAATGCTTTGACGGAGTCAGGAAAGCCTGCGCATCAACGTGGCGTTTCAAATGCAAGTGGTGTTTACTTCCTCGGGCAGCCGTGGCTGTCCAGACGTGGTTCGGCCTTTATATGGGGCGTTTGGCATGATGCAAAATTCCTCGCAGATCAGATTCAAATTCAGCAAAGTTACAAGAGCTACGCTGGTTCGGCCCGGGTTGTTCAATGACTGCAATCGCCAATATCGAGCCCAAGATTTGGACTAACGTAAATCTTGAACCTACCGAAGGAAACTGATGACTCACAAGAGAATTCGACCATTCAATACCAAGGTCACATATCCAGAGCAGAATTTGGATAATGACTTAGCTCAAGCAGTTGTTGCTGGTAATACTGTCTATTTGCGCGGGCAAATTGGTCAAGATCTCGATACTCGGGAATCCGTAGGTATTGGAGATGTTGAAGCGCAAGCTGAACAAGCAATGGCCAACATCAAGATGTTGCTTGATGAATGTGGTTCAGAGCTAGGTGACATTACAAAGATCACGATTTACTTGGTCGACATTCGATACCGAGAGCCGGTTTATCGCGTGATGGGTAAATGGCTAAAGGGTGTTCATTACGTCTCAACTGGATTAGTTGTAACTGCATTGGCCCGTCCGGAATGGCTGGTTGAAATAGATGCAACTGCCGTTATTCCAGAAACTAGAGATTAATGACAATTAGTATCGCTGCTCGCTGCGAGCGCACCGGAGCATTCGGAGTTGCAATCAGTAGCTCTAGTCCTGCGGTAGGTTCGCGTTGCCCAAATGTTCGGGCAGGTGTTGGCGCAGTATCAAGTCAAAACGTAACTGACCCAAGTTTGGGACCGGCACTTTTGGATGCCTTGCAATCTGGACTGGGTGCACATGAGGCGTTGGCAAAGGTTAGTTCCGTTGCAACTCATCCTGAATTTCGACAACTAACTGTTGTAGATAGTTCCGGTGAATCCGCCGTTTACTCAGGTGCAAAATCTCTAGGGATTAATGCCGAAGTCACGGAAAAGAATGTGGCAGCAGCTGGAAACATGCTCGCTAATCCTGACGTGATTCAAGCAATGGTTGATGCGTTTAATTCTTCGGTTGATCAGGAACTTGCCGATCGATTGATTCAATCTCTAGAGGCTGGAGTCAGAGCTGGTGGTGAAGCTGGTCCGGTGCATTCAGCTGCCGTCATTGTGGCAACTGAAGTTTCTTGGCCAACGACTAATCTTCGAGTTGACTGGGACGAAGACCCGATTTCAAAACTCAGAGAGATTTACCAAGTTTGGGCTCCGCAGTCACAGGATTATTTGACCCGCGCGCTTAATCCCAACACGGCACCTTCCTATGGTGTGCCAGGAGATGAGTAGTCATGTCAGACCATAAGCAACAAGTCATCAGTCGTGTGGATGAAGTAAGTAAAGAACTCCTTTCATTGAGTCACAGAATTCATGCCAACCCTGAAGTTGCTTGGCAAGAGTTCGAGAGCTCAGCCGCTGTTGCCAAGACTTTAAGAGATAGCGGCTTCGATGTTGTTGAGCAAGTCTCAGGTTTACAAACGGCATTTCGCGCTGAGTTTGGATCTGGCGATCTAACCGTTGCCCTGTGTGCTGAGTACGACGCTCTTCCAGGATTGGGTCATGCTTGCGGTCATAACATCATTGCTTCATCCTCGGTCGGTGCTGCAATCGCTTTGACTTCAGTTGCAAAAGAGCTGAATTTGAAAGTAGTTGTTCTTGGAACTCCCGCCGAAGAGGGTGGCGGTGGAAAAATTGTGATGCTGGAACGTGGCGCTTTCGATGGCATTGATGTTGCAGCATTAGTTCATCCTGGCCCAGTTGATGTTGCATTCGCAGAACCATTTGCAGTTCGTCACATTGCAGTTAAGTTTTCTGGAAAAGCTGCCCATGCTGCTGCATATCCAGAACAAGGAGTGAATGCCGCAGATGCATTCACGATTGCGCAAGTAGCAATCGGATTACTTCGCCAACAACTACCAAGCACAGTTCGAGTTCACGGCGTGATGACCCGCGGTGGCGAAGCGCCTAATGCAATCCCCGAAGTTACTGAGGGGCGATGGTACATTCGCGCAACCTCAACAAAGCTTATGGAAGAAACCTTCGCCCGAGTTGAAAAGTGCTTTGAGGCAGGTGCGCTGGCAACTGGTTGTGTTCTTGAAATTCACGATGAAAGTGAACCATATTCTGAGTTCACCAACCATCCCAAACTAAACGAGATCTACAAATCAAATGCGGAAGCAATTGGACGAGTGTTTGATGACAACGATCCTAGAATCAAAATGAATCGCGCCAGCACCGACCTTGGAAACATTTCAAAAGTCATTGCAAGTATTCATCCATACATCGGCGTGAATAGTGGTTCAGCCGTGAACCACCAAAAGGAGTTTGCTGCAGCCTGCATAACTGCAGATGCCGACCAAGCAGTCCTTGATGCCTCGAAAGCAATGGCAATGACTTTGGTAGACATTGCTTCAGATCCAGCTCTTCGCGAGTATGTTAAGGGGTATTCAAGACCATGAAATTGCGACAAAGAACCATGTGGGGTGCGTAATGAAAACTCGGGATGAATGGGAAAAGGCAGCAGCCAGCCTTTCTGTTGATGGGCGTGCGGTAATCAACGGCGCACGAGTTGCCACTGAAAAAACTTCAGAAGACATCAGTCCGGTAACTGCAAAGTCTCTTGCTGATGTTTCTGAGTGTGGGCAACGCGAAGTTGATCAAGCTGTTGCAAGTTCTCGCGCTGCATTTGAAAATGGCTGGTCCCGAATGTCCCCTGGTGTGCGAAAAGGGGCACTGCACAAACTTTCCGAATTGATTCTTGCCAATGCAGACGAACTAGCTCTTCTTGATGTTCTCGATATGGGTAAGCCGATCTCTGATGCAACCACAATTGATATTCCTGGTTCAGCAGCAATTTTAAATTTTTATGCCGAAGCAATCGACAAAGTTAGCGGCGAGATTCCGGTTACTGACCCAGGCAATTTGGCACTAGTTAGACGCGTTCCACTTGGCGTAGTTGGTGCAGTCGTTCCGTGGAACTACCCATTGGAAATGGCAATTTGGAAACTTGGCCCCGCCCTGGCAGCAGGTAACGCCGTTGTACTTAAGCCAGCAGAGCAATCACCACTTTCTTCGCTTCGCTTGGCTGAGTTAGCACTTGAAGCTGGTTTGCCTGAAGGAACTTTAAATGTTGTTACTGGCCAGGGCGAAACGACTGGTGCTGCCGTTGGATTACATCCAGACATTGATGTGCTTACTTTTACTGGATCCACCCAAGTCGGAAAGTACTTCATGAAGTACTCCGGCGAATCAAATATGAAGCAAGTTTGGTTAGAGTGTGGCGGCAAGAGTCCGAACTTGGTTTTTGCTGATACTGCGGATCTGGAAGAAGCAGCAGAGTTTGCCGCCCGGGCAATTTTCTTCAATCAAGGTGAAGTTTGTTCAGCGAACTCTCGATTACTTGTGGAAAAGAGCATTGCGGAACAATTCACTGAGCTAGTAATTAATCAAGCTAAAAAGATAAAGCTTGGTAACCCGCTTGATCCCACAACTACAATGGGTCCCCTAGTTGATCGCAATCAGACTGGACGTGTAGCTGAGTTCATTTCAAGTGGTTCAGGCTCTGCCCAACTTGCTCATGGTGGCTCGAGACTCACTATCGATGGATCAGATTGTTACATCGAACCAACTGTGTTCACAAACGTTCCACTGCAAAGTTCAATTGCAACCGATGAGATCTTTGGACCAGTGCTGTCAATTCTGCCCTTTGAAACTGAAGCAGAAGCGATCTCAATTGCGAACAGCAGTATCT
>JBIIMD010000072.1:0-5497 GCA_044232525.1 Candidatus Nanopelagicales bacterium
TTATAGGGTTTAGTTGAGCCCGAATTGGAATTTCTGAGCATTCGCAGGTAGTCTGGCAAGGCTTAACCAAGCAAACCCATCAATCTTCAAGGAGTCAAAATGGCTGCTGTATGTGACGTCTGTGGCAAAGGCCCAGGCTTTGGCCACGCCATTTCCCACTCACACCGTCGTACCAAGCGTCGTTTCAATCCAAACATCCAGACCGTTCACGCAGTTGTTAACAACTCGCCAAAGCGTCTAAATGTTTGCACTTCATGCATCAAGGCTGGAAAAGTTTCCCGCGTCTGATCGCTAACTAAATTCTTAGATCCTCTCGGCTTGTTGCTGGGGGGATTTTTAGTTGCTTGAAAAGTGATCCCAGCCTTTCCCGGAATAGATCTCGCCATTGACAGTAACTGTCGCCTCACCAGATTCAACTGAGCCAATAATGGTCCAGCCAGAAGGCACATCAAGGGCGTTTGTGAATGTGGCAGCAAATGCATGATCTTCGCCGCCAGTCAAAATCCACTCAAGTGCATCACCATTAAATGCCGAAGCTGCCGCAGCCAGTGGTTCAGGAATCTCAAACTCTGCAGTCTTAATATTTATTGAAACTCCAGAGGCTTTCGCGATGTGGCTCAAATCTGAAACTAAGCCATCACTGATGTCGATCATTGATGTCGCATGTGTTGCCACCCGAACTAATTCATACGGTGGCTCTGGAACCCGATGTGCGCCAACTAAAACTCTTGGCGATCTAAAGCCACGAGACAGCATTAGCAATCCAGCTTGGGCAAATCCAAGACGTCCAGCCAGCGCCAATACTTCACCAGATTTTGCGCCAGATCGCAGAATTGCACTTCGCTCCCCTAGCTCACCAAGTGCAGTCACACTGATTGCAATACTGTCGCCACGAACTATGTCGCCACCAACAACTGTGACACCAACTATTGCGGCCTCTTCACTTAAACCATCAGCCAAACCCATTACCCAAGAAACTGGAGTGTCGGCAGGCAGTGCAAGTCCAACTAACAAAGCAGTTGGCGTCGCGCCCATTGCGTAGATGTCTGCCAAGTTTTGCGCTGCTGCTTTGCGACCAACATCTTTTGCTTCAGACCAATCAAGACGAAAGTGCACACCTTGGGTCAACATGTCTAGACAAGCAACGACGTTTCCACCTTTGGCCGAAACAACTGCGGAGTCATCGCCAATGCCAACTGGAACATTATCGATTGATGATTTGGCTAACCGAGCAGCGATTGCATCAATAAGTTCAAACTCGCCTAATTCGCCTACGGTTTGCTCCCCGAATGTTTGCTCAGCCATGTGTTACACGTTAGCGCGATTAGCGCAGACCGACACCACGGCGAAGTGCATCTTGAACTAAGGCATCTACTAGCGCTGGGTAATCAAGTCCAGTTTCCGCCCACATGCGTGGGTACATAGAAATCGGAGTAAATCCAGGCATGGTATTTATTTCGTTAATGACTACATCATTTCCAGTGACAAACATGTCCACCCGAGCTAGTCCTTCGCCGTCCATGGCAAGGAATGCCTTGATGGCAAGTTCGCGCAGTTTTTCATGCAGGACTGGGTCTAAATCGGCCGGGACAGATAACTCAACTGAGTCGTCTACGTACTTAGCTTCAAAGTCATAGAACTCATGACCTTCGCGCACAATGATCTCGGCACAAACACTTGCCTTAGGTCCAGTACTGGTACCTAAAACGCCGCATTCAATTTCGCGAGCATTTTCAATACTTGCTTCGGCAATAATTTTTGGATCATGAATTCTGGCAGCTTCAATTGCAGCCACTAAGTCATCGTGGGATTTAACTTTGCTGATTCCAACACTGGAACCGGCGCGACATGGCTTAATGAAAACTGGCAAACCTAAAGTCTTGATGCGCGCCAAGCTGGCATCTTTTTCAGTTAGCCACTGCGCATTGCTGACAACTTCATACGGACCAATTGGCAGTCCAGCAGAATGCATCATTGCTTTTAAGTGCGCCTTGTCCATAGCTGCGGCCGATGCAAACACGCCAGAACCCACATATGGAATTCCAGCTAACTCGAGTAAGCCTTGAATCGTGCCATCTTCGCCCCAAGGACCATGTAGGACTGGGAATGCGACATCTACTTGTTGCAAGACCTCTGGCACTTTGGATTGCACCACTAAATCTGTGGCGCTTGGATCCGCTGTGAAAAGAACTGCTGGGTTAGTTGAATCAACTTCTGGAAAGACGCCATTTTGAATCGCTAATCGATCAGCATTGTCGGCTTCAAGTACCCATTTGCCAGACTTTGTAATGCCAATCGGTACCACATCATAAAGATTTCGATCAAGCGCGCGAAGGACGCTGCCTGCAGAAATGCAAGAAATCGAATGTTCGCTACTGCGACCGCCGAAGATAACGGCTACCCGGATTTTCTTACTCACCTGTCCAACGCTACCGAAACATTTTGAAATCTAATGGCACTAGTGTTTTCCCTATGAGCGCGCCGAAAAATGGTCATGAGTCCTTCAAGAATTTAGATACCG
Source organism: Candidatus Nanopelagicales bacterium (assembly GCA_044232525.1). Lineage (GTDB taxonomy): Bacteria > Actinomycetota > Actinomycetes > S36-B12 > UBA5976 > UBA5976. Next base: position 2,522 of record JBIIMD010000072.1, read on the forward strand.
CTGCCGTGCAGGCTGGTCGTCCACCTGTAACGCCAGACGGTCCCATCAATCCCCCGATTGTGTTGTCGAGCACGATGCACGCAGGTGGACCGTATGGCTACATGCGCGATTGGAATGCCACGTTGGATTCCTTGGAGCAAGCAATTGGCGCACTCGAAGGTGGGCGGTGCACGGTTTTCTCAAGTGGCATGGCTGCGGCAAATGCCATCTTCGATTTATTCCCGCAAGGAAAACCAGTAGTAGCTAGTCAGTACTCATACACCGGTGTTGCAATGCGACTTAAAGAACTACATGACCTTGGGCGAATTGAATTGCGACTTGTTGATGTCACCGATGATGTTGCAGTCAAGGCAGCAATTGCCGGAGACGGAAATCCTGCTTCTTGGGTTTGGATTGAAACACCTACCAATCCAATGATGGAAATTTGTGACATTGAAGCAACTGCAACCGTGGCTCGACATTACGGCGCTTACCTTGCAGTCGATAACACCTTTATGACTCCAATACGACAGCGACCACTTGAACTAGGTGCACACCTAGTAATGCACAGTGCTACCAAAGGTTTGGCTGGTCACTCTGACTTACTTATGGGAGCTCTCGTAACTGCAGATGATGAATTGGCACAAAAGATTATCGGTCGCCGAGTTCTGTTAGGAGCAGTACCAAGTGCATTTGATTCTTACTTGGCGCTGCGCGGCATTCGCACTTTGGCTATTCGCGTGGATCGTGCCGAGTCAAACGCGCAATTCATTGCCGAAAAGTTGGCTGGGCATAACAAGGTTCGTGCCGTGCATTACCCCGGTCTTGGTGGACACAAGAATGCAGACATTGCTAAACGTCAATCAGATGGTCCAGGGTTTATGTTGTCGTTCGAAGTTGATGGGGATGCTGAAGCTGCCGAACTTGTATGTCAGTCTGTTGAGCTAATTACCTATGCAACTTCACTTGGTGGTGTCGAAACCTTAATGGAGCGTAGACGCAGATGGCCGAAAGAAAATTCTGCCGTTCCGGAGAATCTAATTCGAGTATCGGTCGGAATTGAAAACGCAAACGATATTTGGGCAGATCTGGATCAAGCCCTAAATGCCACCGGCGAGATTGCAAATCAAACTCAACCAAAAATGGGCTATTAAAGAATTACATGTGCTCCATTAGTTCTTGACCTTCTTCGGCGGTCGTCGGACGAGACATGAAGGCCTTAAGAACTTTCTCGGCGCTAGTTCCGCGATGAATAACGTTTACAACCTGTTCGGTGATTGGCATCTCAACACCGTGGCGATTGGCAAGATCCAAAATGGATTGGCAACTCTTAACGCCTTCTGAAGTGGTTTTGGTTAAGGTCTGAGCTTGCTCGATGGTCTTTCCTTCGCCAAGGTAAACACCAATGGTTCGGTTGCGCGATAGCGGTGACTGGCAAGTTGCAATCAAATCACCAACGCCGGCTAAGCCAGCGAAAGTAAGTGGGTTAGCGCCAAGGGCAACACCCAAGCGAGACATCTCAGCCAGGCCACGAGTCATCAATGCGGACTGGGAATTCTCGCCATAACCAAGGCCAACTGCCATTCCGTTTGCCAAGGCAATTACGTTTTTGACTGCGCCAGCTATCTCCACCCCAACAACATCTGTTGTGTAATACGGTCGGAAATAATCAGTGGTGCAAGCATCTTGAATCTTGATTGCAAACTCTTCATTAGCGCAGGCAACTGTAGTTGCAGCTGGTTCGCGGGCTGCAATTTCATGCGCCAAGTTGGGCCCGGAAACTACCGCAACTCTTTCGGTATCAACTTTTGTTATCTCAGCAATCACTTCAGTCATGCGTTCGGCAGTACCTAGTTCTACGCCTTTGATAAGGGATACCAAAATGGAATCCGTTGGGATAGACAAGCTCCAGGCAGAAAGATTTCCTCGCAAAGTTTGGGCCGGCATTGCTAGCACAACAAGATCAGCACCAGTTAATGCTTGATCTGGATTTGTAGTTGCCACGACATTTTTAGGAAGGGTTAATTCTGGAAAGTATGCGTGGTTAATGTGAGTGCTGTTTATGTCTTCAGCAATCACTGCACTACGAGCCCAAAGTGATACATCGCATCCTGCATCAGCAAGAATCATCGAGAAAACTGATCCCCACGAACCAGCTCCCATTACGGCGACGCGCATTATGAGTCTGCTTTCTTTTGAAGTGCAATCCGTCGATCAAGTGGAACAGCTGGTGGTGCTTCACCGCGTTGTTCACCTAATATTTTAGTTATGTCGCGCATGATGCGTTCAGTGGCTTCCCGCAGAGTGTTTGCTGAGATTGGTTGACTTCTTAAGTCATCAAGATCAACTGCCGGTCCAGCCCAGACGTGCATAGTTTTACGTGGGAACAATCGCACGCGCTTTGAGTAAGGCGCAATAACTTCTTGTGGACCCCATTGCGCAGCTGGAATTACTGGCGCTCCGGTCATTAGCGCAATGCGCGCTGCCCCAGTCTTTGCAGTCATAGGCCAAAGGTTTGGATCCCGAGTCAAAGTACCTTCGGGGTAGATAACAACGCACTGATCATTTTCGATTGCATTAAAAGCTTCGCGCAATGAACCAGCTGCGGCATCTGAATTTCCACGCTGCACTGGAATCTGGCCAGCACTTTTCAAAATCGGACCAAGTAGCGGGATTTTGAATACTTCAACTTTGGCCAAGAATCGAACGGGCCTGCCATTGTCATTAACAAAGTGAGCGGCCACCAATGGGTCATACCAAGACAGGTGATTCATTGCTACGACGATGCCTTGATCAACGCGCAAGTATTCGCCACCTCGCCAGTCCCGGGCCGTGGCTGCTTTTAGGATCGGGCGCAAAATGAATTCGATAAACCGATACCAAAAACCACGGTGTGACTGTGGTGGGAATTTGCTCATGACTTAATCATCCTGACATAAAAATGGATCGGACTCGTTGGTTTCCCAACGAGTCCGATCGCTTTAAGTTTTAAGGCTT
>JBIIMD010000073.1:0-5487 GCA_044232525.1 Candidatus Nanopelagicales bacterium
TCATGAAGTTGCGGTAACTATCCGAGATGTTTGTCCGGACTTCCCGCACTTAGCCGAACTTCCCGAGCGTGGCCCAGGAGCTGAGATGATCGGGCGAACCATGGGATTGATTTCTCAAATCGCGAGTGACTTTTCAGTTTCAACTGTTCCAACGGGCTGGCGTCTAACGAGTGCTCGTGGCAAAGATATGTTGCGCGCTGCATCTTTCATGAGTAACGACTTAGACGAAATTGAAGCGATCTACGAGGGTTATGAAGGTGATTTCAAGATCCAAGTTGTGGGACCTTGGACTCTGGCTGCAAGTATTGAAATTCGCTCGGGTGAGAAGTTACTTCGCGACATTGGTGCAGTTTCCGATCTGGCGCAAGCTTTGGCAAGCGCCGTAGAGAGTCACGTCGCTGATGTTGCTCGCAGACTCCCAAGTGCACGGATTGCGGTGCAGTTTGATGAGCCGTTACTGCGTGACGTCCTGCGGGGATCAATCCCAACACAAAGTGGTTGGGCTGCATACGCTGCAGTTGAACCAAGCACTGTTGGTGAAACCTTTAAGTCAGTTCGCAGCGCACATTCGGGCACCACGATTGTGCATAGTTGTGCCGATGAGATTCCATTCGATTTGATTCGTCAGTCAGGATTTTCCGCAATCTCTTATGACGTGGCTTTAGTCGGGGATATGGCCACTGACTACTTGGGTGAGCAGATTGAGGCTGGCGGATTTGTGATTCTTGGCATTGAGCCTTCCACTACAGCCCGAGCCGTTGCTGGGGTGCGACGACTTGGTGGGCGAATCGGGTATTCAGATGAAGACTGGAACTCCCACATAGTTTTGTCGCCTCCATGCGACCTAATTGACATGCCACTGTCACAGGCTCGCGAGAGAATGGAATCATTAAGTGAGGTTTCGCGCGCATTAGTGGAGGTAGATCAGTGAGCATTCCAGCCGCTGTGCGCAAACGACGCGACGAACTTGTTGAACTAATTGAGCAAGCTCGAACTCAGTATTACAGCCATGACAAGCCGACCATTTCCGATGCAGACTACGACAAGCACTTTGCTGAGTTAGTTGAAATCGAAGGCAATCACCCGGAATTAGTAAGTGCGGATTCTCCAACTCAAAGCGTTGGCGGGGAAGCCACCGAAGAGTTTGGTGAATTTGAGCATCCAACAAAAATGTGGAGTCTCGATAACGTTTTTGATGACTCTGAATTGGATGCATGGTTTGCCAGAGTAGGCGATCACAATTTCCTATGCGAACTAAAGATCGATGGACTAGCGATTAATGCCGTTTATCGAAACGGTGAACTTGAAACTATTGCAACCAGAGGCAGTGGCAGCGTTGGTGAAAACGTAACAGCCAGCCTGGAGTATCTAACTTGTATTCCGCGAAAGCTAAAAGCAGTCAAGGGCACAAAGTTTCCAGAACTACTTGAAGTCCGAGGCGAGGTTTACTTCTCTTTGGCTGAGTTTGATCAAATCAATTTGGAAGTGACCGCAACTGGCCGTACCGCATTTGCCAATCCACGAAATGCTGCAGCTGGAACTCTGCGCCAGCGAATTGATAATCGACTTGAAGCTGTGGCAGAGGCAACTAAGCGAGCCGAAGGAAAATCTGCCGATTCCAAGCAAGCAGCGTCTCTTGCAAAACATGTAGAAGAACTTGACCGTGCCAAGAGCGCGCTTTCCCGATTGGGATTGATTGTTCATGGAATTGGAGCCCACGAAGGCTTAGAGATTTCCGCACAGTCTCATGCCTACGAATTGCTAAAGAGCTGGGGACTGCCAACTTCAGATCGCGTGAAGGTCGTGAAGTCTGTTAAGGAAGTTAAGGAATACATCAAGCATCATGGAGAGCATCGTCATGACATTGAGCACGATATAGATGGCGTTGTCATCAAGATTGACAGCTTGAATGAGCAGCAAGAGCTTGGATACACCGCAAGAGCGCCGAGATGGGCAATTGCATTTAAGTATCCGCCAACAGTGGTGCGAACTCGACTATTAGACATTGGGGTTCAAGTTGGCCGCACCGGACGAATCACACCCCGGGCTGCAGTTGAACCAGTTTTGGTTGCGGGCTCAACCGTTTCGTTCGCAACTTTGCATAATGGATATGAAGTTAAGCGCAAAGGCGTGCTCCTGGGAGACATGATCTTTTTGCGTAAAGCCGGAGATGTAATTCCAGAAATTCTTGGACCAGTTGTTGAGTTACGAGATGGCAGTGAACGTGAATTTGTAATGCCGACTAAGTGCCCAGAATGTGGCAGCAAGTTAGCAACTGAAAAAGAAGATGACAAGGATTTACGGTGCTTAAACACCAGAAGCTGTCCAGCACAACTTCGTGGACGGCTTGAGCATTTAGGTTCGCGCAGCGTTCTTGACATTGAAGGCCTTGGCGAAAAAGCGGCCCGCGCACTTCTTGAGGAAAAAGTTATTTCAGACGAAGGTGATCTGTTTGCGCTTACTGCTGAGGATCTGCAGCGCAGCGATTTCTTTGTTAAGGGCGCGAATCGAGAATTAGCTGAGAATGCAAAATTGCTTCTTGCTCAGCTCGAGCTTGCAAAGACAAAGCCACTATGGCGATTCATTTGCGCACTGTCGATGCGTCATATCGGACCACCAACCGCGCAGGCACTTACTCGCGAATTCAACAGCCTTGATGAGATTGCAAATGCACCAGCGGATCAGTTGGCTCGGGTCGAAGGAATCGGACAAACAATTGCCGATTCAATCGCACAATGGTTTGCTGAGCCTTGGCATCTGGACATCATTGCGAAGTGGAAAGCATCTGGCGTTGTACTTGAACAGGCACAAGTTGAGTCTGGACCGATGCCACTTGCTGGACTAACAATTGTTGTAACGGGTACCTTGGTTGACTTCACGCGAGATGGCGCAGCGGAAGAAATTACCAGTCGCGGCGGTAAAGCCTCAGGTTCGGTTTCAAAAAATACTGATTTCGTAGTTGTCGGGCCAGGCGCTGGTTCAAAAGAAGCAAAAGCTGTTGAACTAGGGCGCCCAATTTTGGACGAAGCTGGATTCAAGATCTTGCTTGCTGATGGACCTGATGCAGCCAAAGCACACCTGGGCTTGAACTAGCGCGAGATTGGGACAGCTGTAGTTCCCAATAGAATTAAGTCATGTCCGGAATTTCACAAGAAGATGTGGCGCATTTAGCCAATCTGGCACGCATCAATATCCCAGCTGATGAATTAGGTCACTATGCCAAGCAGCTGGACGCAATTTTGAATGCGGTCGCAGAAGTATCGAGCCTTGATACTGCAAATGTTGTTGCCATGAGTCACCCAGTTCCGATGACCAATGTTTTTCGGGAAGACATCCCAGGCGTTTCCTTAACTGCCGAGCAAGCCCTATCCGGCGCACCTGCAGTTGAAGACGAACGCTTCCGAGTGCCACGTATTTTGGACGAGGAGTAAAGGTGTCTGACCTCATTCGTAAAGACGCCTCCGTTCTTGCTGGACTTGTTTCTTCGGGAGAAGTTTCTGCTGTCGAAGTAGCGCAAGCACACCTGGATCGCATCGCTGCCGTTGATGGCGATGTACATGCGTTCTTGCGCGTTGATACGGAAGGCGCACTAGCTAGTGCCGCTGCAGTAGATGCCAAAGTTAAAGCTGGAGAAAAACTTTCAGTTCTTGCTGGCGTACCACTTGGCTTAAAGGACATCTTGGCAACAAACGGACTACCAACTACGTGTGGCTCAAGAGTGCTTGATGGATGGATTCCGCCGTACGATGCAACCGTTGTTACAAAGTTGCGTGAAGCCGGTGTCGTGATTCTTGGCAAAACAAACATGGATGAATTCGCGATGGGCTCATCAACCGAGCACTCAGCATTTGGGCCAACACACAATCCTTGGGATTTAGAACGAATCCCTGGTGGTTCCGGTGGCGGGTCCTCGGCATGTGTTTCTTCGTTCGAAGCACCACTTGCAATCGGAACTGATACTGGTGGTTCGATTCGTCAGCCGGCAGCGGTAACTGGTTCGGTAGGCGTGAAGCCAACTTATGGTGGCGTTAGCCGTTACGGAATTGTCGCGCTTGCATCTTCACTTGATCAAGCTGGACCATGTGCCCGTAACGTTTTAGATACCGCGTTACTGCATAGTGTCATTGCCGGACACGATCCAATGGATGCGACTTCAATTAACGCACCAGTTCCGGATGTAATTGCGGCAGCAAAGCGCGCAGACATTAAGGGCATGAAAGTTGGCATCGTTAAGGAACTTGGTGGCGAAGGTTATCAAGCAGGTGTTCGCTCTAGATTTGAAGAAAGCGTTGCCCTAATTGAAAGCTTGGGCGCAGAAGTCGTTGAAGTGTCTTGCCCAAGTTTCCCAGCTGCGCTGGCTGCTTACTATTTGATTCTGCCAAGTGAGGCTTCAAGTAACCTCGCCAAGTTCGACGGTATTCGCTTTGGAAACCGCGTAGGTGATGATGGCACGAAGTCGGTAGAACAGGTTATGAGCGAAACTCGTGCTGCTGGATTTGGCTCGGAAGTGATTCGCCGAATCATCTTGGGAACTTACGCACTTTCAGCTGGTTACTACGACGCTTATTACGGTCAGGCTCAAAAGGTTCGTACGTTGATCAAGCAAGATTTCGATGCCGCGTTTGCCAAGGTTGATGTATTGATCTCGCCAACTGCGCCTACGACTGCTTTCAAGATCGGGGAGAAGTTAGATGATCCGTTAGCGATGTATCTAAATGACGTAGCTACGATTCCGGTAAACATGGCTGGCTTGCCAGGTATGTCCCTGCCAATCGGTCTGGCTCCAGAAGATAACTTGCCGGTTGGATTACAGATCATTGCTCCAGCTATGGCTGATGATCGCCTCTATAACGTAGGTGCTGCAATTGAACGTGAATTGTTAGCCAAGTGGGGTGGCCCAATCCTGGGTATGGCTCCAGAGTTGGCAGGTGCGTAATGGCTGAAGCAACCATAAATTACGACGAAGCTATTTCCAAGTTTGATCCAGTCTTGGGTCTAGAAGTTCACGTTGAACTAGGCACAAACACCAAAATGTTCTGTGGCTGTTCTACTGTCTTCGGCGCTCCACCAAACACTCATGTTTGCCCAGTTTGCCTTGGTCTTCCTGGTGCATTGCCAACACTTAACAAAATTGGTGTTGAGTCAGCAATTCGTATTGGTCTAGCGCTGAACTGTGAAATTGCAGAGTGGTGTCGATTCGCTCGTAAAAACTATTTCTATCCAGACATGCCAAAGAACTTTCAAACTTCGCAATATGACGAACCGATTGCATTTGAAGGTTATTTAGACGTCGAAATCGATACGGACGAGGGTCGCAAGACTTTCCGAGTTCCAATTGAACGTGCTCACATGGAAGAAGACACCGGCAAGAACTCACATGTCGGTGGCGCAACTGGTCGCATCCATGGCGCTGACTACTCACTAGTTGATTACAACCGTGCTGGAATTCCGCTAATTGAAATTGTGACTAAGCCAATTACTGGAACT
>JBIIMD010000013.1:0-18174 GCA_044232525.1 Candidatus Nanopelagicales bacterium
AGTTTTAAGCTGCGTAATCAGGCTGACTGCGATCGAGCATTCGCTTGAGTGCTGCAAAGTGCAGATCAATTCGGCTGTAACCATCAAGATGTGTTGAATCCTTGAACTGCTCAACAGTCATGTCCACTATGTCTTTTGGAACTTCGCGAATCATCTGACCAGTTGATTGCGCTAGAACCTGAACTTCAGCTGTGCGCTCAAAGAAATACAAATGATGGAAAGCTTCGGCAACTGTCGAGCCAGTCGTAACAATGCCATGGTTACGAAGTAACAGAATCGACTTCTCCCCTAATGCTCGTGTCATGCGCTCACCTTCGGAACGATCTAGTGCAAGGCCGTTGTAATCGCAGTCATAGAAAACGTCATCGCGATAGCCAAGCGCATTCTGGCTGGCCATAACTAAATCTGGTTCATCCAACATCGCTAATGCTGTTGCATACGGCATGTGGGTATGCAGAACTGCGCGTAGTTTGCGAGCACTTCCGTGCATTGGCGCATGAATGAAGAATGCAGTTTCTTCCACTAGGCCGCTGCCTTCATAAACTGTGCCATCAAGATCAACGATCATGAAGTCACTGGCTTGAATTTCTGACCAATGCAAACCAAATGGGGCCAGGAAGAATCGGTCTTCGTAGCCTGGAACCAGCAAAGTGAAGTGATTATCAATTCCTTCATGGAAACCGTAAAAGACAGCCAAACGATGAGCTGCAGCTAAATCAATTCGAGCTTGGCGAATCGGATCTGGATCAACTCGCAACATTTCGTCTGGTGAAGTTAGCGACATGGTTTAGCCCTTCTTATCCGTAACGTTTAGCGCCATAAGCGACATGATTTCGTAAGCCAAAGTTGCTGCTGCTAATGAAGTTATTTCGGCATGATCGTAAGCCGGAGCCACTTCCACAATGTCAGCGCCAATCATCTGTTCTCTTGGCATTCCGCGAACCAGGCTCAATAACTCGCGTGAAGTGAAGCCACCCATTTCTGGAGTTCCAGTACCTGGCGCAAATGCTGGATCTAGTACATCGATGTCTATAGATAGGTACATCGGGCTATCCCCAACTCGCTTGCGAGCAAGTCCGATTACCTCCTCAACACCCATGCGATCAAAATCGGCCGCGCGAACTGTTGAGAAACCAAAGTTCTTGTCGTTGATTAGATCTTGCTGGTCATAAAGCGGACCGCGAATACCCACGTGAAGTGACTTGTCTTCGATTAGCAAGCCTTCTTCGAATGCCCGGCGCATGAAAGTTCCATGCGTACGATCAGCTCCGAAGTAGCTATCCCAAGTGTCAAGGTGGGAATCGAAGTGAATCATGGCGATTGGGCCATGCACCTTTACTAATGCGCGAAGCAATCCAAGTGTGACGGTGTGATCGCCACCAAGTGTTACTAGCTTGCGGCTATCGCTGACTAATTCACTGGCACCGTCATCGATTTGCTTGAGTGCACTATCGATGTCGAATGGATTACAAGGAATGTCCCCTGCATCAACAGCTTGAATCGTGCGAAACGGTGCAACCTGTAAATCTGGATGATATGCCGGACGTAGGTGACGAGATGCCTGACGGATTGCCATTGGTCCAAAGCGAGCGCCTGGTCGATACGAAACCCCACCATCAAATGGTGCGCCCAGGATCGCTACGTCGTAATCAGAAACCTGATCGATACGTGGCAACCGAGAGAACGTGGATTCGCCCGCAAATCGAGGGACCTTAGTTCCTTCGACAGGACCGACAATGTCTTCTGGTTTCATTTCAGGCACCAATCTATTGCGAGTTACTTGTTGAAGCGGCGGATAACAAACATCTTGCGGATTGGCTCGTGCACAACCCAAGTACCGCGCCAGCCTTCTGGCGTAACGATCGTTGAATCAACCTTTAGTTCAACTACGGTGCCATCTTCACCAGTGATTGTTGCTGAGCCCGAAAGGATCTGTGCGATTTCGTCATACCCGTCGCGATGCACGATGAATGTGCCTGGTGAGCATTCCCAGATACCAGTTTCGATTGCTTCATCTGGTGAGATCCATGCCATAAGTACTGATTCCATTTGGCCGTCAATGCTGTTTGGTTTTGCTACCGCTTCTGGAACTGGAATTTTGCTTCCACCAAGGATGGTGATGGTTGGTTCGATTCGATCTGACATGTGCAGGCCTTTCAAGTTGGATTGTTCCAAGTGTAGGGCGAAGTGATTCCAGTTTTAACAGACGTCCGGCAAAGAATTATTCAATTCTTAGTGCAGAATTAAGGACATGTCCGAAAAAACTGCAAAAGTTCCCATGAGTCGACAAGTCATTGCCGCCAGCTCTTCCTTGTTGGCTGCGGTTTGGATCGTCGCCCTGACTTCAGTCCCAAGCGCTCAAAGTTATCGAGATCAACTCGCAAGTGGAACTGCTGCAGATCAAATCGTTACTGCGTATGACGCAATGGCTGTGCTGATTCCTATCACGATGATTGGGTCTTGGATCATCACCAGTCTCTGGTTAAAGAAACTGCACATAGCAGCCACTGCAATTAACCCAACCGCGATGCGCCTAAAGCGTCCTTGGGTGTTCTGGAGTTGGATTGTGCCGGTTGTTTCACTCTGGTTTCCAAAGAACTTAATCGAAGATCTTCTCAGATCCGAAGCAACTGACCAAGCCAAGGCATTGATCGGGAGAGACACTTTGACTTGGTGGCTTACATGGATCGGATTTGCGCTGGTAAACAATGTGGGAATTGTTTCGGCATTTGATGCTCCGGATACTTACGTTCCGATTCGACCGGAACTAGAGCTTGCTGGCGCTTGTCTACTGACTGGCGCATATTTAGTCTGGATTCGGATTGTAAAAACGTTAGATGCCTAAGTCCCCTAACTTAATTCAAACAAAGCGTTTAGATCTGCACCTGATTCCCATTCCGGAATTGATCATGCTGCATGAAGATCCAGACAATGCTTCATTGCTTTCCGACCGCGACTTCACCAATCCTCACAATGAATTAACACACGAGCATTCTGGTCCCCTGCGTTGGCGCGTTCCACAAGTTAAAGCTGATCCCACTACCAACATTTGGTTCATTCGCTGGATTGTTCTTCGCGAAACAAAAGAAGTTGTTGGATCAATTAGCTTTCATTCCCCACCAGACGAAGTCGGCATGATTGAAATTGGTCTTGGAATTTGCGAGCCGTGTCGAAATCAAGGTTTTGGCAAAGAAGCCTTGCTTGGCATGTGGACTTGGGTGATTGATCAGCCTGGTGTTGAAACCCTGCGCTACACAGTCAGCGCGACCAATGCACCATCCATGGCGATCATCAACTCACTTGGCTTTACTCACGTAGGTCAGCAGATTGATGAAGAAGATGGCCCAGAAGAAATCTTCGAAATGTCAGTTGCAGACTTTCGCTCAAACCTGAAAGACGGTTTCTCCACCAACAACGGTGCGTAGCACTGGAAGTTCAATCACATCGTTTGGATTTACTTTCGATGGATCTTCCTGCCACATAACTAAGTCAGCTTTCATGCCTGGTGCAAGCATGCCTCGTTCGCTATCTGCGCCAACTGCAATTGCTGCGTTACGGGTATAGCCAGTTAAAGTCTCAGCGCCAGTTAGCGCTCGAGTTTTTCCGATTTGACCTTCGTAGGAAACATCGTGGGCGCGACGCATTTGGGCGGCGAAGATTCCCATGCGTGGATCAAATGGCGCAACTGGCCAGTCTGAACCCAGAACTACAAGCGCACCAGTGCTCATAATGTCTCCGGATCGCCAAGCGTGATTGCACTGTGTTGTATCCAGACGCTGCGACCAAGGATCGCTCAAGTCGTATTCGAGCCAGCGCATGTGAACTGGCTGCATAGATGCAGTGACCTTTAGTGGTTTAAATCTTGCGATGGTGTTGTCGGGTGAAGTTTCAATGTGTTCAATGCGATGACGCCCATTTGAGCCACCTGGCAATCCTTCATAAACATCGAGCACTTCACGTACTGCGCGGTCACCAATTGCGTGAGTGGCGATCCGGAATCCTGCGTCGTGAAATTGGCGAGCACGCTGGTGATACAGCGAAAGTTCAGGCCACATTGGCTCGGTACCGGCGCCTTGCGAGTCCGGATGTTCGAGCCACGCGGTTCCGGTATCGATAACGCCATCAAGCATGAACTTCACGCCATCAGCCTGCCAGCGCAAACCTTTTTGATTGTGAGTTTGCATCATGGCTTGTACTTCTTCGATTGATGTGTATGGATAGACAAAGTGATGCAGGAGGATGCGAAGTTTTAAATTTGCTTGCTCCTCTAAGTCGCGCATGATGTCAACAGTTTCGAGATTGCCATCCATTAAATGAACTTCAGTTATGCCAACTGCGTTTTGACGACGGATTGCCTCGGCATACCAAGCCATGCGATCAGATCGCGTCGCAACTGGTGCATGCTTAAGCACAATTTGCATGGCAGCCATTTCTAAAAGCTCACCAGTTGGTTTGTCATTCTCGTCAACAACTACAACTGAGTTATCGGCAACACGCATTGGGCCAGTTAAATTAGCAATTTTCATAGCTTCGGCATTCACCATGCCGGTGTGAACGTCAAGGGTGTACAAAAACATTGGTCCATCACCGGCTGCGTCATCTAGCAAACTGTGATGGTACGGGCCGCCAATTGCGGAGTACTCAAGTGCAAAACCCATTAGCCATTTGCCAGGTCCGATTCGCTTACGCTCAGCAGAAATCGCGGCACGCAGATCCGAAAGATTCGAAACTCGATCTAGGTCTAGGCCTTGGGCAAACTCAGCGCCATGGAACAAGTGTTGGTGCCCGTCGACAATTCCAGGTGTGACCGCTTTGCCGTGTGCGTCAACTGTTTCAGTGTTGCCATCGCAAACTTCGCGTACTTGATCATCACTACCGATTGCAATGATGTGGTCTCCTGACCAAGCAATTGCTGATGCAGTTGGGGCATCTGGATTTTGGGTATTGATCTGGGCATTGAAGATTGCTTGATTGGCAGCCACTTGGAACTCCTGTACCTGACACTTCTATAGGACTAATCGCAACCTTAATCGAACCGCCCAGTACATTAGTGGCTATGACTGTACATATTGGTGCCAATAAAGGTGACATTGCTGAAACTATTCTGCTTCCAGGAGATCCCCTGCGCGCCAAATGGGTAGCTGAAAACATGCTCGAAGGTGCTGTCCAATACAACTCGGTTCGCAATATGTTTGGCTACACCGGAACTTATAAAGGAAACCGCGTTTCAGTTCAAGGCACTGGAATGGGAATCCCTTCAATTTCAATCTATGTAACGGAATTGTTCAAAGACTTTGATGTGCAGACTGCGATTCGCATCGGAACCTGTGGCGGCTTAGGTAAGACTCAGTTACGCGATGTGATCATCGGAATGGCAGCTTCAACTGACTCTGGAACTAATCGCCGCGCTACTGGGGGTTTAGATTTTGCACCAATTGCAAATTATGACTTGTTGAAGGCGGCAGTCGATGCTGCTGCTGCGCACGGTGTGACTTACCACGTTGGCGGAATTGCTTCCATGGATTTGTTTTATGACGACAGCAATGCGCTAGATATTCTCGAAGCACATGGCGTACTTGGTATTGAGATGGAAGCAAGTGGCCTCTACACAATCGCAGCCAAGTATGGTCGTCGTGCTTTAGCTATATGCACTGTTAGCGACATGATTCGCACCCACGAGAAAACTTCTTCAGAAGAACGTGAAACTGGATTTAAAGCAATGGTTGAAGTTGCTCTTGAGGCAGCCTTTGCTTAACGGTTAACGAATTCCTGGAACTGCTCTTGGGTTCCCTTGAAAACATTTAAGTCAGTAGTATTTGATGGCACTGCACTAATTTTGCCATCTGCAGTGAACTGCCAAATTACCCAATCGTTATTCCAGATCCGCATTTCGTTTGGATCAGTGCCCAGCTTCGGTCCCCATTTAGCTAGCCAAAGTGGGTAACGAGATAAGTCTTTTGCACCAGCATCTTCAAGGCGTCCGATGAATACGCTGTTTGTGTAAAGTATCGGCGTTCTTCCAGTCAGCTCTTCTGCTTCAATCAAGAAAGCACTCGTCCACTTGGCCAATCTTTGAATGGTCCAACCGCAGGGCAGCTCTTCCATATCTAAGGTCAAAGGTAGGTCTCCAACTTTTGCACCCTCAGCTTGTTCCACGGCACGCTGAGCTTGCAGCTTTGCATCCGTAATTGTGTTGCTATCCATGTTGCCTGGCTGGGCATAGTGATACGAGCCAACTACCAAGCCTTCAGTACGGGCTGCTGCACTATCTATTGGAAACCATTTCTTGGCATTGTCGTTTCCACGTTTGCCACCATCAGAACCTTTGATAATTACGAATGACACGTCATATTCCGATTTGAGCGCTGCGAAATCAATCGCTTTTTCATTTGGGTGTTGCCAAACCGATATGTCAATTCCCTTAACTACATCTGAAAAGCCTTGGGCTTTCCAAGACGCGGCATTTGGCTGGTATTCCCCAGGCTTACTTTTTGGATAACTACACGAGCGATACTTATAAGCAACGGGCTCACTTGCGGTTGGAGCTACTGCGGTTGCTGGACTGCCAGCCAATGTTCCAATTGCCAATAGGCCCATGAGGATTAAGGCAATCCGACGCATTTGACCATCATATGTTGCGATTTAACGCCAGAAGTCCTGCCTTTCCAGTGGATTCACCTAAGAATCATCTAAAACTGGCTAATTGCCGATTTAAGGGCTTGGGCATTGAAAGTTCTCAGTTACGATTAAAGAGTAATTCATGGGGGATTTATCAATGCGGAGTGCAATGTTTAGTGGAAAGCGACGCCTGGTTACAGGGCTTGTGGCTGCCAGTTTACTAGCGACAATGGTGGCTGAAACCGGACAATCTCCCGCAGCAGCTAAGACACCGACTCAGAATGCTCTGGTATCGCCTGTACGAATTCAGCCAGCGAAAGTGACCGAAGCTTCAAGATTTGGACCAACCTGCCAGGACGTAATTGAAGCCAAGCTTGTTGTTGATGCAGTAGTCAAAAGAACTATTTCTTGCGTTGGTACAACTCTCTCGGGTGCTGCAATTAATGAAGTGCGGGAGCTTTTGCGTGATAGCTCTGACAATCCAGCAACTGACCCAGATTTGATTTCGAAGTCCCCAGCGATCACATATGATCTTGCCAAACTACCAGCAAGTGTAACTGCTGTTTTGACCAAAAACACTCTGACAATTACTGGTAAGAAAAAAGGTGACGTCAGCGCTATCAATGTGCATGCAAAACAAACTTATTCATATATCGACTCAAATGATGTTTCGTTTAACTATGTAGGTCAGACTGATATAGCTATTCCAGTAACCGTTAAACCTGTGTCTCCACCAACTTGCAGATCATTTACAGCTACAACCATTAAGAACAAACCAGTCACGATTCCTCTTGAATATGATTCAACGCGTGAGGGGGGATGTAAGGCAAGTCCGGGATATGGCTCACTTACCTACAAGATAAGTAAAGTTAAGTATTCCAAGGACAAAAATCGAAAGTTGCGCTCAGATTTAAAGTCTTACAAGTTTTCTCCTAAAAAGGATTGGATTTCCCCAAGTGACAACAGTAAGAAAGCATCATTTGACGTCGTTGCAACAGACGAATTTGGACAGAAATCAATAGCGCTTACAAAAGCTAACGAGCCTGTTCTTGACCTAGAAGGTAACCAGGTGTCCGCATCTACTTTCTACCTAAACGTAAATAAGGCGCGAAAATGCAAAACAGCCGATGCAGAAACCTCAAGCGGAGTAATTTTTAACGATCCAAGATATAGGGCCACTAAATATACGATTACCAATGAAATTATTCGACTAATCGACTGTGCCAAGCCTGGCTCTCACATTGCCATGAGTTGGTTCTCAATGACTGATGAAAATTTTGTCAATCATTTGATCCAAGCCCATAGAGCAGGCGTCCATGTAAGAGTCTTGCTTAATAGTCATGCAATACAACCACGATCCCCTTCTTTCACCGCGTATACAACTTTAAAGAAGCAACTTGGAACAAAGATCGGATCCGCAACTGCAACGGGCGGAACTGGGAGCTGGGTTTCTTATTGCAAATCCGGTTGCCTAACTCCAAAAGCTCCCAAGGGGCTCAAGTTTCCAAACGAGTCAGAAGGTGAGTATCCGGCCCTGCACTCTAAATTCTTTATGTTTTCAGAGCTAGTTAATGGTGACTCGGTTGTTGGTATTTCTTCCATTAATCCAACTTACGCACAGGCTGTCGCCGGATTCAACAACTCTTCGATAGTAGTGAATGACGCTAAACTCTTTAAGTCACTCGGAAGTTACTACAAAGATTTAGCTGTCTCGGCAAAAACTAAAGGAAAAGATAAGGCTGAGTCATACCGAGATCTGAAAAGTAAAAGCAAGACAACTACGTACACGACGTTTCCAAGACTTGGTAGTGGTGGTGCTACTGACAACATCACCCAAACATTTAACAACGTAAAGTGCATTTATGTCGAAAATGGCGAATTCAAGCGGACAAAAATTTACGTAAACATGTTCGTATTTACGCGCAACTCACCTGCGATGAAGCTCTGGCGGCTAGCGCATGCCTCAAAGCTCAAAGGTGGTGGTTGCGAAGTTCACATTATCTATACAGATATGGATCAACGCATAAGAGCGCTAAACACTAGAACAAATGAGTGGGGATATATTCCTAATGCTGGCAAAGTAAGCAACTATGGTGCCGCAGATTGTCTGTCGACTCCAGCTACGACAAAGAACGGCAAAGTGCAGCGCCTAACTGCACCTGGAAAAGCATGGAGCGCTTCCGAGAATCGATACGTAACTACCTCAGTTTGTAAATTTGGAAAACTGCAAGGAAAGATGCCAACTATAAATATGGAAGGTGGCTATTGCTGGCTTAAGAGTAAGAGTTCGGTATCTGGTGGGTCGATTGAGGGATGTGTTTCCACACCTCTTGGCATTAACGCTTTTGATCCCGCAGATCAGCGCGCAAAACTAGAGCCAATCGCGGATTCAGCTGGAAAGAAATGGTATTCGCATCAAAAGTACATCTTGATTGACGGAGTTATCGGTGAGGAGAGAACCAAATTGGTTATATCTGGAACACCAAACATCTCTTCGCCAGGACTGCGTTGGAACGATGAGATT
The DNA here is from genome assembly GCA_044232525.1 of Candidatus Nanopelagicales bacterium. GTDB lineage: Bacteria > Actinomycetota > Actinomycetes > S36-B12 > UBA5976 > UBA5976. The sequence goes on from JBIIMD010000013.1 coordinate 9,143, forward strand.
ATGACATTTTCTACAAACGAAAAAATATTCAAAAAGTATTTGGCCAACTACAACATGATGCGTAAAGCAATCAAGAATCGAAAAGCACCGATCATTAATCCAGCGGCCGTTCAAGTTGCTTGGAAATAAGGTGTGGCTCCCCCGATTGGACTCGAACCAATAACCACTCGATTAACAGTCGAGTGCTCTGCCAATTGAGCTACAGGGGATTAACTAGCCAATCTTAACAAAATGCGGTCGATGTGGCTAAACGCCCTAAATTCCAAATGATGCGCGAAGTTCCGCCTTGGCTTTGGCTATTTCATCTTGACCAATATCGGATTGACTAGCCGCCTGATCATCGGCGATTGCACTCCAGAAGGTGCGCTTTTCGTCTTTGCGCGCAATGAACCGGACCTTGCCAGCATTGGGCAATTCAAATACTCGGTCGACAACTACTGCTGAAGTAACTCGATCCCGCACTGCACGCGGCAGCTGACTTGTCTCATCCAGGATCCACGATCTTACTGTTGGTTGAGAGTCTGTATGCCCTTGGAAAGTCACGGTTAAGCTCGGTGGATCCCACTTAGCCTGCAGTGAATCTGACCAGAGAGCAACGGAAATTGCCTCAGAATCGATGCTAACTAACGATCTGGTCGTTACCGCAATAAGTCCGCTGGAGTGTGTTGCCCAAGCCAGCAATTTACCCTCAGGTGCAACCACTGAAGCCAAATCAATAGGCATTGCGGCTGATCTTTTGAACCAACTCATCAAATCTCACCTATTGCGAAGTTGCGCATGTCACGTCGATAACTTTCCAGCGAAAGCAAGTCGGTTAGCAACCTTGCCTGATCGGTTTCGTTTGTACCATCTTCAGCGCGGCTCAAAGCAGCCTTAATCTCTGCCACTCGCCTACCAGCATCCATTTCTAGAATTCGGGCAAGCACCGCTTGCACATATCTCTCGTCAGGAACATCATTTGGAAGTGGCTCTACAGCCATTGCTCGAACATGGGATTTAATTTCATCGTCCGGGGCTTCGTCTAGAACTTTATTGATCCAAACTTGCGCGGAATCAAATTCCAAGGGGTTGCCTGCCGCTACACATGCCGAATAGACCGCGGAAGCAGCTGGTACGGTAAAAACGCTTTCTTCTAGTGATTCAAACCAAGAGCCGACCAAGTGCGGAGTTTGTAAAACACATTTCAAGGCCTCTCGCTCTACATGAGCCGCTTGAGACGAAGCCGTACTTTGCACTCGAGACTGCTGTGGCACAGATTTTTTGCCAGCAGAATTCATTTCATTTCTGACTGTGGCATCATCCATACCTAGCCAGCCAGCAACAGTGCGAATGTATTCAGGGCGTAATGCCGTGTCTTTGATACCTGCCAAAACTGGCGCTACTGCTCGCATTGCAGCTACTCGACCTTCGGCAGTATCCAGATCAAACTCTTCAACGGTTGATCTCATAACAAACTCAAATAATGGAATTTTTGTAGTGATCAAATTCTTTACTGCTTCATCACCATGCTTCAATCGCAAATCACAAGGATCCAGGCCGTGCGGTTCAATGGCAACGAAGGTTGAGGCAACAAACTTTTGATCCTCTCCAAATGCCTTTAGAGCTGCTTTGCGTCCGGCTGCATCACCATCAAAAGTGAAAACAACCTCAGCATGCTTAGTGTCATCATCCATCAGAATTCGACGCAACATCTTTACGTGATCAGGACCGAACGCAGTGCCGCAGGTAGCAACAGCAGTTGTAATGCCAGCTAAGTGGCATGCCATAACGTCGGTGTATCCCTCGACAACTACTGCCTGTTGTTGCTTTGCCATGTCTCGACGAGCTAAATCAATTCCATAAAGTACCTGAGACTTACGATAGATCGGAGTCTCAGGTGTGTTCAAATACTTTGGACCTTGATCCGCTTCAGTAAGTTTGCGAGCCCCGAATCCAATAGTGTCGCCACTTGAATCGCGAATTGGCCACATTACTCGATCACGGAAACGGTCATAAGCACCACGCTGTCCCGAAACTGCAAGTCCGGCCGTGATCATTTCTTCTTCAGTGAAACCTTTGCTACGCAGTTCATTGCGCAAACCATCCCAACCCGATGGTGAATAGCCAACACCGAAAAGATCCCACGATGCTTGATCAAAGCCACGTTCCGTCAAGAAAGTTCGGGCATGTTGAGCCTCTGGCGACAAAAGTTGAGACTTGTAGAAAGCGCCAGCGACTTTATGTGCCTCAATAAGTCGAGCTCGTTGACCTTGTTGACCCGCTGACGAACCGCCACCCTCTTCGTAGCGCAAAACTATGCCGTATTTAACTGCCAACTTCTCAACAGCTTCAGTAAATGAGAGTGCGTCGATTTTGCGGACAAAGGTTATGACATCCCCACCTTCACCACAGGAAAAACAGTGGTACAGACCCTTGCTAGGTGTTACATGAAATGACGGTGATCGCTCATCATGGAATGGACATAGACCTTTGTAGCTACCGCCACCAGCAGCTTTAAGCGTGACTGTTTCTCTAACTATCTCGTCAATTCGGGCTCGCTCGCGAACTGAGGTAACGTCCTCTTCGCGAATTTTTCCTGCCACGTCCCCTATGTTACGTGCAGCAGCGTTGGTGCCACTGCACAAGGCTGACGTCTGTGAGTGCTGCGACCTGGTCAATAACTACACGGAATTTCGCTTCAGATGACCTTGCTTCTAACCATAGATCGGTATGGAAACGATCCAAATGAGCTTCTGGATCCTGATTCAGGAATTGAACTAAGTCCTGAATTTGCTGGCGCTGTCTGGCGTAAAGTTCATCAGCACCAGCACGATTCATTACGAATCGTGCGGCTAGAGCCTTGAGTGCCGTTACTTCATAGCGCGCTTCATTGGGAACCACCAAAGTTGCGTCATAGCGCGTAAGTGGGCGCTTGCCGTATTCGGCTTGCGTAGCCTGTTGGGCTGCGATGCAGAATCGGCCAATCAAGGTACTAGTTAAATTCTTTAGCTCACCAAGTGAACGCATGGTGCCATCAAATGAGGCTGGCCAGCTTGGAAGTGAGCTAACGCGAATTAATGCCTCGTCTAGTTCGGTCTTTCCAAAATCTGATCCAAACCAATTCTGTGCAACTTCAACCACCTCGCTGCGGCCAGTTTTTGACTTCAAGATGTCGATGTTGACATGTCCCGCGAACACCGCATCTTCGATGTCATGCACACAATAAGAAACATCATCGGACCAATCCATGACTTGGGCTTCAAAACATGATGTAGTCCCAGTAACACCTTCACGTACCCAGGCAAACACATCAGCATCATCTTCGTAAACGCCGAATTTAGCTTCACCAGGCTGTTTAGTCCATGGGTACTTTGATGCTGCATCTAGCGATGCTCTCGTTAAGTTCAATCCAATAGTTTCCCCTGGTCTTGGGCCTGATGCTGGACCAACTGCTTTTGGCTCTAGTCGAGTTAGCAATCGGAAAGATTGGGCATTTCCTTCGAAGCCGCCAATATCTTTGGCTAATTCATTTAAAGCAGTTTCACCGTTGTGGCCAAAAGGCGGATGACCTAGATCGTGCGAAAGACATGCGGTATCAACCAAGTCAGGGTCGCATCCCAATGCAGATCCAAGTTCTCTTCCAACTTGGGCAACTTCGAGTGAGTGCGTAAGTCGAGTGCGCGGAAAATCTTCTTGACCAGCTTCCATAACTTGAGTTTTTACACCAAGGCGCCTGAGTGCGGAACTGTGCATGACTCTGGCGCGATCTCGAGCGAACTCGGTGCGTTCAACACTTTTGTTTGGTTCATCAACCCAGCGTTGCGAATCGAATTCGGAATAGTTACCTAACATTTATCCACCGCTGACTGCTAGTTCAGCTTCGCGAACTGTTTCAACTTCATTTTGTGACATGCTTTGCGAATTAAGCCAGCCTTCTGGCAAGTTAACTCGACGATCAGGCGTAGTTCTGCCTCTTGGAAGTTTTGCTAACTCTTCATCCAAGATTTGATCTCGATTAATCGTGCTCAATAAGTCATCAAATTCTTTCACGCTGGAGATCAATGACAACGCGCCACGGGTTTCACTGCCTGCAACAACGCCCTTTAAGTACCAAGCCATGTGCTTGCGCATTTCCTGACACCCGCGAAACTCATCACCATGCATTTCAACTAACAAGTCACCGTGACGTCGCATTAAATCAACAATTACTCCGGCATTTGGTTCAGCGGGAACGGCTTCGCCTGCAAATGATGCCCGAATTTGACCAAAGAGCCAAGGTCGCCCTAAGCATCCTCGACCGACTACTACTCCCCTAGCTCCAGTTTCATCGAGCATTCGCTGGGCATCAGCGGCTGACCAAATGTCTCCATTGCCAAGCACTGGCGTATTTGGAATATGTTCAACCAGTCTGGCAATTGTCGTCCAGTCTGCTTTGCCACCGTAATACTGAGCTGCAGTTCGGCCATGAAGCGCGACCCAAGTTATTCCAGCATCGGATGCAATTTTTCCAGCGTCCAAATAAGTGATGTGGTCTGCATCGATACCAACTCGCATCTTTACAGTTACTGGCACTTTGCCTTGCGCATTCTTGACTGCCGCATTAACGATGCTGGAAAACAGATCGCGCTTCCAGGGCAATGCGCTACCACCACCCTTACGAGTGACTTTTGGAACTGGGCAGCCAAAATTCAAATCAACGTGATCGGCCATGTCTTCATCAACAAGCATCTTTACAGCGGCGCCTACAATGTCTGGATCAACCCCATAAAGCTGAGCGCTTCTGGTTTTTTCGTCAGAGTCAAAAGTTACTAAGTCTAAGGTTTCAGGATGGCGCATCAACAAAGCTTGCGAAGTGGTCATCTCGGCAACATAAACCGTATGGTCAACATCAACTTGGCCAGCAGATTGTCTGATCTGCGTCGATGCCTCACGACAGACTCGACGAAATGCCCGGTTCGTAACTCCCGCCATGGGCGCAAGTTCAATCACCGGATCGGTGGCTAATAGATCTGCAAACATCAGCAGCCGACGAGGCGAGAGCCTAACCAAGAGACAACAGAATCAAGTCCAACTCGTTCTTGTTCCATAGTGTCTCGATCGCGAATCGTAACTGCGTTGTCCTCTAGAGTTTCAAAGTCAACAGTTATGCAATACGGAGTTCCAATTTCGTCTTGACGACGGTAGCGACGACCAATCGCGCCGGCATCATCAAATTCGATATTCCAGTTCTTGCGAAGTTCGGTCGCCAAGTCCTTGGCCTTTGGACTCAAGTCAGCATTGCGAGATAACGGCAAGATTGCTGCTTTAACTGGGGCAAGGCGCTTATCAAAACGCATTACGACTCGCTTATCTACGCCGCCCTTGGTGTTTGGTGCTTCATCTTCGTCATATGCCTCAAGCATGAATGCCAATACGGCTCGAGTTAGACCAGCAGCCGGCTCAATTACGTACGGGACATACTTCTCGCCAGATTCTTGATCAAAGAATGACAAGTCTTTGCCGGAAGCCTCCATGTGTGCCTTCAGGTCAAAATCAGTACGGTTTGCAATGCCTTCAAGTTCCGCAAATTCACTGCCACCGAATTGGAATCGGTATTCAATGTCGGTGGTGCGCTTGGAGTAATGCGAAAGCTTTTCTTTTGGATGTTCGAAGCGACGCAAGTTTTCGGTTGATAGGCCAAGATCTACATACCAATTCCAACGCTCTTCAAGCCAATACTCATGCCACTGTTCATCGGTTCCTGGCGGCACAAAGAATTCCATTTCCATTTGTTCAAACTCACGGGTACGAAAAATGAAGTTACCTGGTGTGATTTCATTTCGAAATGACTTTCCAGTTTGACCGATACCAAATGGAGGCTTCTTACGCGACGAAGCTGCTACGTTTGCATAGTTGGTGAAAATACCTTGAGCAGTTTCTGGTCGAAGGTAATGCAAAGAGTTTTCATCAATTACTGGACCAAGGTTTGTAGACAACATGCCATTAAACATTTTTGGTTCAGTGAATTCGCCTTTAGTTCCACAGTTAGGACAAGGCACCCCCGCAAGTCCACCTTCAGGTGCCCGACCTTTTCGTTCTTCGAATTCTTCCAGGAGGTGATCTTCCCGGAATCGCTTATGGCAAGAAGTGCACTCAGTTAGCGGATCAGTAAAGGTTGCAAGGTGTCCGGACGCTGCCCATACCTGTGGTGCAAGAATTACCGCTGAATCAATGCCAACGACATCTTCGCGAGACTGGACTATAGCTTTCCACCATTGGCGACGGACATTTTCCTTGAGCTCAACGCCCAGTGGCCCGTAATCCCAGGCAGATTTAGATCCACCATAAATTTCGCTACTTTGGAATACAAAACCCCGACGTTTGGACAGATTAACTACAGCGTCTACGCGATCCATGAAACTCAACATCCGATAAGGCTTTCCGACTGGTTGCCGGAAGCGGTAACTCCATTCTATCTGGGGTTACTGTCCTTGGGGTCATTCAAGTTACGATGGAAGTAATGAAACTTTTCTATAAGGTACACGTGAATTTCCGTCCACTTGGCCTAGGACTTTCCGCAATTGCAATTCTGGCTTTGACATCTGGATGTGGAAGCAATATCCCTGAGCCTGATTTATCTCAGATTTCGGCGGAAGCTAATGCAACTGAGTATGTGGAACCATCTACTGAGCCAAGTGAAACAGAGAGCAATGCTGAAGATGTATACCGAAATGCCATAAGTCTTTCCAGGGAAGCCGCAAATGCAACGGGATTAACGGAACTTTGGTTCGACTCTGACAATCAACTGGTTTTGGTTTCAGTGCAAACCGCAGACCAAACACAATTTGCGACTCAAGATCTATTGGATGAATCGGTGTACCCAATTGATGAGCTAGAAATGATGCCAGAGATGTTGCTTGCAGAATTAGATGAGCTGGTGGCTAGTGGATTAGGCGCAGAAAATGTCGTACTGGATGAATCAAATGGAATTAAGGTGACAAACGAAATTGACGGCGTCATCTACATAACTAAGTATGAGATAGGTCAGGATGGACTTATTTACAAAGCTGTAATCCAAGCTGATGGCGAACCTCTTGGCACAGTTACGTATACCTACAGTGTCACTGCAGAAGGACAAGCAGCTCTCGATGCATTAGAAGAAAACTGATTAAACTTCGTGATTAACGCTTGACTCAAATTCAATTACTGAGTTAGACGTGAATTCCAGAAGCAATTCGAAGGCTGTTGGTTCATCTCGCATGTTTGCCAAGAATGGCCAAACTCCAATTTTTGCTTCCATTGAACCTAGTGCTCGTCGATAAGAACCCACATCATTCCAATCGGTCTTAATCAAATAGCGTTCTGGAGAATCTGCATTATGAAAAATACTGGCTGATACAAATCCAGGTCTCTTTTGCAAAACAATCATTGCCTGTTTAGCTTCTAACTTCCAGGCGACCAAATCTGTTACATCAAAAGTCCAAATTGAGTGAAACGTGCCCAGCATGAAAATTAAGCGCCGTAGTTGATTGCAGTTGCTGCAACCAGAATCAAGAAGACTAAAAGGCGAATTAATCTTGATTTCGAATCAAGTAGTGGCCAAGACAAGTACATGAGCCATCCAATGAACAGACTCACAATAGTTAGTGCAATGCCTGAATAAGGGGCCTCCAAGAAAAGTCCTAAAAGCATCAGAATGGCAATCAATCCTGGAACCAAAAACTTTGGCAATCCATGGATTCGCAATAAAGCTGGCGCGCTCATATCAGTAACGCGCTTGCGTAACGCAGAATGAGTTACCACTGGAACCGCTGGATTTGGTTTTTTTGGTTTATTTGCTTGACCCATGGTCTAAGTCAAGCATGCGTATGGGAGTTTTGCTTACTGTCGCTCGCAAAATCAAGGTTGTGTCGGTGCTTTGTCAGTAGGAAGTGGATTGGGAACCGCTCCCCCGTAGCGACGGTCTCGGGAGGCGTAAATCTCACAAGCGTGCCACAAGTGTCGGCGATCAAAATCTGGCCAAAGTGTTGGCAGAAAGACAAATTCTGAGTAAGCACTTTGCCACAGTAAGAAGTTGCTTAGGCGTTGCTCCCCGCTTGATCTAACAAAGAGATCTACATCTGGCATATCGGGTTCGTCTAAGAATCTCTTGATCGTCTTTTCGGTAACTTTCTTTGGATCAATTTTTCCATCAGCGACATGTTGTGCGATTGTCGAAACTGCATCCACAATTTCTGCTCTTCCACCGTAATTCACGCACATTGTCACCGTAAGCTTTGAGTTTTTCGCAGTTAATTTCTCACATGCTTCAAGTTCTTCAATGACTGATCGCCAAAGCTTGGGGCGTCGACCTGCCCAGCGAATTCTCACTCCCATATCATTCATTTCGTCGCGACGTCTGCGAATTACATCGCGATTGAAGTTCATCAGGAAGCGAATTTCCTCAGGAGACCGTCGCCAATTCTCAGTTGAAAATGCATATGCTGATAACCAATTAACGCCAAGTTCTAATGAGCCATATATGCAATCCATCAAACTTGCTTCGCCAGCTTCGTGCCCAGCTGTTCGGGGCAGTCCCCGTTCCTTAGCCCATCTGCCGTTGCCGTCCATAACCACCGCGATGTGATTTGGTATCAAATCAGGTTGAATCTTTGGTGGCTGCACCCCTGAAATATGCGACGGCGGGTTAAGCAACATGAATCAAGTCTGCCATGTTGATTTGCAATTTATTCAATTGTGAAAAGTTCATGTCACTTGCCGATCAACTAATGGCAAAGATTTAAGCCCTCGCTCTAAGTGCCATTGCGCGTATGCAGCCACGAGTCCAGAAACCTCGTTGCGATCTTTACTAGTTGAGGAGTCAGCCACTTGCCAGTCACCTGACAATAGTGCCTGCATCAATTCAAATGACTCAGGCCGTGGGGCAACGCTGCCTGGAACGCGATGTTCCACGCATAATGCGCCACCAGTAGAAACATGAAAGAAGGGTTGAGTACCTGCTACTCCACATATGACACACGCACTTAGCGTTGGCGAATACCCAGCCATAGAAAGTGATCGAAGCAGGAAGGCGT
>JBIIMD010000074.1:0-5404 GCA_044232525.1 Candidatus Nanopelagicales bacterium
GGCTCCAGCTGAAACCAGATTGATCATCCCCGCGGCCGGTTCGTCAATTTCTAACTTGGTATCAGCGTGGATAGTCTTCAAGATTTCAACACAGGTATCAATGCCAATCAAATCTAAAAGCTCACATGGTCCCATTGGATAGCCAGCCAGTTCTCGCATTGCTGCATCCATCTGCTCCCTAGTCGCCTGACCAGAATCAAGAATCTGAACCGCATGGTTTAAATAGCGAAGCAATAGCTTGTTAACGATAAATCCTGGTTGATCGGAAATTTGTGCCAAATGTTTTCCAAGGGAATTACCTAGCTCAACAATCTTTGCAACTACTTCACCATCGGATTTCGCTGTTGAAATAACTTCAACAAACTTTTGAACCGGAGCTGGATTGAAGAAATGCATTCCAATAACTTTTTCTGGCCGTGAGGTGGCATTTGCGATGTCAGTTACTGACAGACTCGAAGTGTTTGTGGCCAAGATACCTGCTGGTTTTACCACCGCATCCAACTTAGCGAAAATCTCAACCTTCAAAGAAAGAAGTTCCGGCGCTGCCTCAATCACTAGGTCGCAATTTGCAAGTAACTCAAAGTCTTCTCCGAAAGTGACGCGTGCGTTGATTTCGTCACTTTGCTCTTGGCTAAGCTTTCCTTTTGTTACTGCCCTGGCAAGTGATTTAGCAAGATTAGATTTACCAGCATCAACTGCAGATTCAGATTCAGCAACGCCTACTACTTGGTATCCGGCGCGGGCAAAAACTTCGACAATGCCAGCACCCATAATTCCTAGGCCAACAACTCCAATTTGTGAAAAGCTCATGCGGCTAGTCTGGCAGATCTCAATATTTGTCGCTAAGTGGCCAGACTTTTATCTGCGGTTTAGGACAGATTGCGACAGACTTAACTCGTGCCAGCCTGGAATTCATTTTCATACTTCTTCGGACCACTGGTGGCATTTTCTGGCCTTGGCATCCTGGTTTTGATTTTGCGTTGGGCTTTTGCCCGAGGTGGCTCGGTGGTTGAACGAGCAGCAAAATCTGGAAATCCTGATGAATACGGAATGATGGTGCCCATTGCATCACCCAGTAACTACATAGAAGGAGAAGTCTTAAGGAGATTTTTGGTTGATGCTGGGCTTCGCGCGAGTTTGGCTCAAACCAACGAAGGCCCCCGCATTATGGTGTGGCCTAAAGATGTTGAAACTGCGAAACAAGTTCTTAAGAAAGCCGGGGGCTTGCCTCACGAATAATGTTGGCACCAAGTTTGCTCAACTGTTTTTCAAAATCAACATAACCACGATCAATATGTTCAATGGCATGAACTGTGGTTTCACCATCTGCTACCAAACCAGCTAGTACCAAACCAGCTCCAGCTCGAATATCCGTTGCTTCAACAGGTGCTCCCGACAATTGCGAACGCCCTCTTATCAAGGCATGATGTCCGTCAGTTCGAACTTCGGCTCCAAGCCGGGAAAGCTCCTGCACAAATCTAAATCGCGCTTCAAACAAGTTTTCAGTAACCATCGCAGAGCCTTCAGCAATGGAGTTGAGAGCTATGAATTGGGGCTGTAGGTCAGTTGGGAATCCTGGGTAAGGAAGCGTAACGACATCAATAGCAGTTGGACGCTTGTTCATTTGAATTCGAAAGCCATCGTTGATGATTTCTACTTCAGCTCCAGATGTGACTAGTTTCTCCAACGCGATCGAAAGATGTTCACTCTTGGCATTTCGAACCGTGATGTCACCACCGGTTATTGCAGCTGCGACCGCCCAGGTTCCTGCAACAATTCGATCCGCAACCGTGGTGTGTTCGACTGCACTCAAACTTGAGACGCCAGTGATTGTAAGCAGTGAGGTCCCAACGCCATCGATTTGTGCGCCCATAGCTAACAACATGTTGCAGATGTCAACGATTTCTGGTTCCCGAGCCGCGTTATCGATAACCGTCACGCCATTTGCAGTAACTGCGGCCATCAATAAAGTTTCGGTGGCACCGACGCTTGGGAAATCAAGATAGACGTGGGTGCCGACTAGCCCGCCATCTGGTGCGTGCACTACTAGGTAGCCATGTTCATTAGCAACAGTTGCACCCATGCGTTCAAGACCTGCAGTGTGCATATCAAGTCCACGTGACCCAATTGCATCACCACCAGGTAAGGCAACGTCGGCTGCGCCAGTTCTGGCTACGAGTGGTCCTAAGACTGCAATAGACGCACGCATGCGTCGGACTAAGTCGTAATCTGCTCGATGTTCAATGGTGTCTGGGACATCAATTACAACAGTCTCTGATTCTGCGCTGTAGCTAACTGAACACCCAAGTCGTCGAAGTAACTCAGCCATGATCGTGACATCAAGAATATTTGGAACGGCGTGAATTGTCGTTTCCCCGGAAGCCAGCAAAGCAACAGCCATAAGTTTTAGGCTGCTGTTTTTGGCGCCAGTGATATGCACCTCGCCAACTAGGCGGGAGCCCCCTTGAATCCGAAAAACATCCACGATTAAGCAGAATAACGTGCTTTTGCCGATTTAATTTCTAACTCAAGAAAAGGCAGATAAACCCAATGCACCATAGGCTAAGGACATGGTCAATTTAACTCGAATTTACACTCGTACCGGCGACGACGGCACTACCAATCTTGGCGACATGAGTCGTACTGGCAAGAATGATCCTCGCCTAAAGGCATACGCCGATGTCGACGAAGCAAACAGTTCAATTGGCCTAGCAATTGCGGCTGGTGAGCTCAGAAGCGACATCGTTGAACTGTTAACCACGATTCAAAATGAATTATTTGATGTTGGCGCAGACCTTTGTACCCCTGTGATCGATAATCCAGCACATGAGCCCCTTCGCGTTACCCCTGACTACATCGATCGCCTTGAATCTGCCTGCGATAAGTACAACGAAGAAGTCGAAGCTCTTCGTTCGTTTATTTTGCCTGGCGGAACGGTTGGCGCTGCTCACCTACATGTAGCACGCACTGTTACTCGACGAGCCGAACGCAGCACTTGGGGTGCGCTTGATATGTATCACGGCGGCATGAATGTTCTAGCAGCAAATTACTTGAATCGTCTGTCAGATTTGCTTTTTATACTTTCCCGCGTTGCCAACAAAGAAGTCGGCGACGTCCTGTGGAAGCCAGGCAGTACTCGCTAACTAATTACCGACGCTGGCGCTCATTTTCGCAAGCGCTGACATTAGTCTCTGGTGGAAATCATCGCCGTCGATTGTCCAAGCGACAAATCCATTTGGTTTCACATCGTTGCGCAATCGAGTGTCAGTAACTGTCATTCCAGTTGTTAATTCACCCTGGCATTCAACGTCAATAAATGCTGGCTCAAGTTCCATGATGTTTGGCCAAATTGCTTCTGCCATTGCGAGCGCATCATGTTGATGAGTCATGCGTTCGCCATAAAAGATTTCATAGAAGTTTGTGTAAGAAGTCAGAATGTGATCGAAAACTTTGCCAAACTTACTTCCATCTTTAAGCCAACCCCATAGCGTTTCAAATGTCTTGACCGAATGGGTTACATCCAATCCGACCATTACGGTATTGATTCCGCTGGCAAAAACTCGCTTTGCTGCTTCTGGGTCATGCCAGATATTGAACTCTGCTACTGGCGTTACGTTTCCCGTGCGAGCCGCGCCACCCATGATCACAAACCGATCAATCATTGGAATTACTTCAGGGAATCTGTCAGCTAAGTGTGCAATGTTTGTTAGTGGTCCTATCGCAATCAAAGTAACTGGATCTGGAGAGTTGCGAATCTTCTCTGCCAAAAATGCCGGTGCATCTGTTGAAACAACTTTTATAGTTGGCTCTGGAAGGTCAACTCCAGCTAGTCCGTCATGCCCATGAACTGGCTCGTATCCCGTTTCCATTTTGGCTCGAGCATATGGCTCGTCATGACCTGATGCCACGGGAATATCTGTGCGGCCCATGAACTCCAGTAGACGAAGCGTGTTGCGAGTAGTTGCCTCAAGTCCAGAGTTTCCGCCCACTGTTGTAATGCCGATTACGTCTACTTCAGGTGAGCCCAAAGCAAGCGCTATTGCAACTGCATCATCAATGCCAGGATCGGTATCAATTAAAAGTGCACGAGTCATGTTTCCTCTTTACCTAGCTATTTCGGCCGTTTACAAAGTCGTTTACTTCTTCATGCGTAGGCATTCCCGTTTGTGCGCCCAATTTAAGAGTGGATAACGCAGATGCCGCACATGCTCGATCTAAGGAATCAGCAACTGATTCTCCAGAAGAATAAGCGACGATGAATGCACCTACAAATGTGTCACCTGCACCCACTGTGTCCAAAGCTTCCACTTTTGGTGGCTGGGACTTAGCTACAACTTCCCCATTTTGGTAGGCAATCACTTCTTTTGCCCCAGCAGTAACAATCACGAGACCTGAATCTGGCTGACCAAGTTGAGCAAATTCATGTTCATTAACGATCAGGACATCGATTAGTTTGGCTAGCTCATCAGAAATTTCTCGAACCGGTGCTGCATTGACGCAAAAAATTCCATTGGCAGCTTTTCCCACTTCTAAAATCACGGACTCAGGTATTTCAAATTGAACAATTACGGCATCTGCAGATGAAATCTGTTTCGAATCAAATGAGGCGTATTGATTAGCGCCAGCTGCAACCACAATTTGGTTTTCACCTGAATGTTCAACCATTACCAGTGCAGTACTAGTTGGAGAAGAGACTTTAACTATTGAATCTATGTTTACTCCGCTATGTGTTAAAGCGTTAAGGCACATTTGTCCAGGCTCATCGTTTCCGATTGCGCCATACATCGAGACGTTGCCACCCATGCGTGCAGCAGCAACTGCTTGATTAGCTCCTTTGCCACCGGGAAACCAGGAAGGTTCAGCACTGCTTACTGTTTCGCCACGGCCAGGAAGCTTTGGCATCTGGACTACTAAGTCGGCGTTTATGCTGCCGACTACTGCGATGCGGGGTGCCATACCTTGAGCCTAAGGGTCTAGTTCCATAACCAATAAATGGCCCTCGGACGATATTGTCCTAGGGCCAGTTATTTGAAATGACTTAGTTATGCATTCCTGATGCGGTAACTGATGCAGCTGCCTTCAAACGAGTTTCGGCGCGATGCGCTGCAGCAAGTGCTTCTGGTGAATCTTCACCGGCTGCACGTGCGCGATCCAGAGCTTTCTGAGCACGGTCAACGTCGATGTCACTTGATAGTTCAGCAATCTCTGCCAAAATTCGAACGTTATCCGAGTCCATTGCCACGAAGCCACCATGAACTGCAATTGCTACTTTTGAACCTTCAGTAGGTTCAATTCGTACAACGCCGTTCACTAAAAGCGAGAGCACTGGTTCGTGACCTGGCAGAATTCCGATCTCGCCTTCTGTAGTCTTGGCAACGATTGACTTAGCTGTGCCAACCCAGAT
>JBIIMD010000014.1:0-17859 GCA_044232525.1 Candidatus Nanopelagicales bacterium
ATAGTTCATGAATACATGCGGGCTAAGGCTAGTGGTATTGGTTACCGTGACGTTGGAGTGATTACTCCTGCAGAGAAACCAACACGCATCGCCCTCGGAGTGATGTTCCTATTTGCAAGTGGACTACTTCCAGAAAATGCAGCACAGCTTGCAACTGTCGCATCACTTGCCTGGCTTACCTTAGGAATTATAAGTTTTGTGATGTTACTTGTGGTTTATCGCAAAAACATAAAGCACTAGCGCTGAGTTAAGCGCGCCCAATGTGTCGAGCAACGATCTCAGCTGACATTCCAACTAAAGGTAATCCGCCACCAGGATGAGATGACCCTCCGACGAGATATAGGTTTGGAATCTTGGTCACATTCTCAGGACGAAGAAATGCCGATCGCATACCGTTACTTGATGTGCCATAAATGGATCCACCGGGAGCCAAGGTATTTTGCTCTAAATCAGCTGGCGTTACGGTTTGCTGCCAGATGATGCGATCACTAGTTTTAAACCCACGGTCAGCAAGAGCCTTCAGTACTTGTTCGGTATAGGAAGCCTTAAGTTTCGAGTTAGACCAATCAACACCATTTGCGGGATTATGACGAGGTGCATTAATCAACATGAACCAAGATTCGTTACCTGCTGTCGTCATTCGGACGTCATTAGGTGAGCAGATGTAAATAGTTGGGTCCGCAACCGGAACAACTTTTTTGCCAATTCCAAATATTGAATCGAACTCGTCTTCGTAGTTTTCTGGGAAAAAAACATTATGGTGCTCGAAGTCAGGTGTCTTTCCAGACATTGCTTGCAAAATCACAAAACCTGAGAGTGACGGTGTTGCCTTAGCTAGAGATTTTCTAGCTGCAGCAGTTCGTTGCTGTGCAGAAGGGCTCAGTAAGTGATGATAAACATTAGACGCGTCCGAATTTGCCACAACAATGTCAGCGGAAATAAAACGTCCGTCTTCAAGCGTTACTCCTGTAACTTTGGGTTCAGTTGCAATGTTGATAACTGTGCAACCAAATTCAAATTCAACTCCAATAGCTGATGCGCGCTCGTAAAGTGCTCGGCCAAGTTCCCGTAGTCCACCACTTACGTGATATGCCCCAAATGTTTGTTCGATGTAGGGGACTGTGGCAAGTGCAGCAGGTGCTTGCCGCGGATCCGAGCCGGTGTAAGTCGCATAGCGATCAACGAGGGTTATCAGGCGTGGATCTTTTAAGTAGTTGCTAGCCATGCCGCGTAAAGTTTTTGTTGGCGCAATTGTTTTAATGTCATTAAGTCGCCAAGATAAAGCCAGCAAACTTCTTAAGCCATGCAGTTCAGATTCTAGGAATGGCTTTCTGGTAACTGACCACATCTGAGCAGCTCTTCGCATGAACTGTCGCCACTGTTCGGCGCTAGAGCCCCCTAAGCTGTCGCCAATTGCTTCAGCACATCGACCAATACTGGCACCTGGCATTTTCAAGACGGTGCCGTCAGCAAATTGATATCGAAATGCAGTTTCAAGATCGACTATGTCAATTGAGTCCTCGATCGCGGCGCCGGTCTTTAGAAAGAGATCGCGATACACGGCTGGCAGTGTTAAAAGGCTGGGGCCGGTGTCGAATTTGAAGCCGTCATGTTCTACCGAACCAAGTTTGCCGCCCCAGGTCTGGTTGTGTTCTAAAACTCGAACCGAGTGCCCTTTGCTGACAAGTCTGGCCGCACAAGCCATGCCACCCATACCAGCGCCGATCACAATTATGTTTGCCACAGCCCTACTTTAGGTCCCTTGATTTCCAGGTGTTAGTTCCCGCTAGATGTCGCCACCAAGAAATGATATTGAGCGCACTAAAGGTCACTATTGATATCGGATGAAGTAATGAATCAGGAAGCTTCCTGCCATTTGAAGTTTGGGCTGCAACTAAGCGGCCTACAGTTCCAAAAGCTAGACCGAGTGCAGTCAGCACTACTTCATCAACCAATAATCCAACTAGGGGGAATACGTAAACGAATAAAAAGAAAGTATTCACAACTAATGTGCCAATCGGCCCGCCAAAAGCAGTCCAAAGACTTTTTGCGTATCCAGATACCAATGCCTGATTAGATTCATACATTTGGCAGGTCGCGATATCAGATCCATCAATTACACAGCCAGTAAATCCATTTCGGTAAAAGGATCGAAGTAATTCGATGTCATCAAGTACTTCACCTTTTATGCCGTTATGCCCCCCACTGGCTAGGTATGAATCAGCTCGGCAAACTAAAAACTGACCATTAGCTACCGCCAAACTTGGCCGAAGTGAAGTTCTTGTACGACTAAGCGGGACGGTAGTTAGCCAAGACCACTGGAGCAGTGGTTGCACAATGCGTGCCAACAAAGTAGGCGCAAGCTGTCGGGGATAAGGACTAACTAAATGGAGCTGATTAGAAGTTAGTGCAGTAATTGCACTCGCCACGGCCTTAGGCTCCAGGGTCACATCACTATCAATGAATACCAAGAATTCAGCGTCCACACTTTCAGAAAGCCGATGGCAAGCCCAGTTCTTACCAAGCCAGCCTTTAGGTAAGTCGATCTCGCCATTTATTACCCGCAACTTGGGATCCGTCAAGGCCGATAACTTTTCAGCTGTGCCATCTGTTGAGGCATCGTTTAGAACAACAACTTCGAATTGGTCGAGCAATTCCTGAACTAAAGCGCTATTAACAGCAGCGGTAATCGAATGCTCTTCATTTCGGGCAGGAATTAGAATTGCAACTTTGGCAGTTACCTTAGTAGCTTTTGGACGAATCAAAACGAAGTGATTGATAACAGTGTTTACGGTCAGCAGAAATGAGATGACTACTGCGACAGTAATTAACGTCGTTGCCATAATGTCCAAGACCAGGGGATTAGAACTATTCCCATTCCGATGAATCCAGAAATTGCAACTGCAGGCTGATTAAAGAATGGTGAAACCGGAACTATGTTAACTAAGAAACTACCTAACCAAACCCAGAGCACCAGAGCATAGGGCGTTGCATTAGAGACTACGGATTTATTCGGTTTAAGCACGGCCGAAAGCAGCATGAAGATCACCGCTGTAGATAAAAACCATCCAAAGAAATTTGTGAGTGGGATCTCTTTTGTTGCAGTTCCGTCAATAAACCAAACCCAGTAACCTTCATTAACCATTTGCGGATCTAAGTAAAGATCCCATGTGGACATTAGAAGTGCGCCAGTAGGTATTGCAAGATATTTAGACTCAAATAAATCACGCGATATCAGCCAGGATGGATACAGCATCATAAACCAGGCAAATGGAATTAGTAGAGGTACTCCAAGCACAGATAACCCAAGTCGCTGCGCATCATATTCGTAGGTACCGAACGGAAAGCTGGTTGCAACTCCAAGCACTTCTATCACAAAAGTTGCAATCAGGGCTACTGATGCGAACTGGACAAGGAATTTACGACCATAGGCCGCGTATGCGTGTAGTCCCGAAGCTGTGGCGAATGCTAATACTCCAACAATGGTTAAGACATCACGAATTCCGCCTGAGGCAAGCGCCCAAAGAATGTTGGCTAGGACCGTAATGCTTGTTGCAACAACTGCACCGAGCAAAAAGCGATTTGCTGGAAGTTTTAAGTGAGTCACGTTGACGCTCACTTAGCTAGCTTAGAAAAATCGAGACCTGCAAAAGTTCCAGATATTTTCTTAACCTTGAATCTGGCGAATAATTCTTCGGAATACCAGCCCGTTTCATGAGTGCGGGCAATTACATCAGCATGCGGCTTCTGCTTACTTGAAAAAGAAGTGATGCTTTCGTTTGACTCCCAGATGCTGAATGTTCCTTGCAGCCCAATTGGAGCTTCTCCGATACCCAAACTAGTGATCAACCCAGCGGTGGCATTTAAGTCCTGTGAAACTGGTGGCACACTGCGCCAAAATTCTCGCCACCATCTTGGCTTGATTGAAGCGCGGGTAAGTGCAGCGGTAAGGCCATCCCACTTTTCTGGCACTGGACTTCCAAACGGAGTCCTTTTTGCCCAGGTGCCTTTAGCTGAGAGTGGCTCAAGTTCAATGTTGGCCTCGGCCAATGCAATCTTTTGCCATTGCTTGGCTGGCTTGCTGTCTAGATAAGCAGTGCTTTGTTCCTGAGTTTCCCAAACTGACAAAACGCACCAATGGTTTAGGTCAGCGTCTCTAACCGTAAAGGTTCGTCCTGATCCAGTTCCCATCAGTTTAAAGAAGGTGAGCCCAGATAGTTTAGGCATCGAAATCCGCTGCCACGCCATCAAAGTAAAGGCAATCAGAATATGACGGCTTTTTACTCGCGTGATATCTAGGCGAACAAACACACTTAAGACTTTAGTCTGCTGCGACAGCAAGTGCTGTCCCAGCAGTTATCTTTACTAAGGATTCAAAGTCGAGGCTGCAAACCACATGGGTGTGTCCACAGGCGCCCCAAACTACTTCGTAATCGCTCAAAGCAGTATCAACAATTGTTTGGGGTTGAAAAACCTCGCCATCGTGTAGCCAGCCAATTGGCGAAACTCCGCCAATTGCAAACCCGCTCCAAAGACGAACGAAGTCTGCATCAGCGCGACCTAGCTTGGGAACGCCAAGAGCCAATGCCACTAGCGCAGTATCAACTCGGTGTCGGCCTGACGTGACAACAAGGAGCGGGCGCTCGCCTTGTTCGGTTTCAATTTTGAAAACGATAGATGAAGCGATCTGCCCAACTTCAACTTCAAGAACATTTGCGGCATCAATAGCTGTTCTAGCAGTATCCGCCAAATGTCGAATCTCGGTTATAACGCCGTGACTTTCAAGTTCAGTGCGAACTCGCTTTACTGAGGCATGCTCAGTTTGCGCGGTCATGTTACTTAGGCAGTTGCTTCTTTGAATTGCTGCTCAATGATTGTTAGGGCATCTTCAAGTAAATGCTCGGACATAACCATTGGCGGCAGGAATCGAAGAACGTTTCCGTAGGTACCAGCTGTGAGAACAAGTACACCATTTATATGGCAAGCCTTGGCAACTTTGTTCGTCATTTCAGCATCAGGTTCCATCGAACCCTTCTTAACAATTTCCACAGCAACCATCGCGCCACGACCACGAACATCGCAGATCACGCCAGTATCGTCAGCAATCTTTTGCAATCTTGGCTTCATAATTTCTTCGATGCGACGTGCTTTTGCGTTTAGATCTTCGCGTTCCATGACAGCAATGGAACCAAGTGCAGCAGCACATGCGATCGGACTGCCTGCATATGTTCCACCCAGGCCACCGGCTTCTACGGAGTCCATTATTTCTGCGCGGCCGGTAATTGCAGATAGTGGAAGGCCACCAGCAATGCCTTTAGCAGTGATAATCATGTCCGGAACTATGCCTTCATGCTCAGAAGCAAACCATTGTCCAGTGCGGCAGAAGCCAGTCTGAACTTCATCTGCGATGAACACGATTCCGTTGTCCTTAGAGAACTTAACTAGTTCAGGTAGGAAACCAACGGCTGGAACCACGAAGCCACCTTCACCTTGAATAGGTTCAATCACAATGGCAGCAATGTTGTCTGCGCCAAGTTCCTTATTCATCTTGCTAATTGCGTGAGCAGCCGCTTGCGCACCTGTTAGGCCATCGTGCGAAGGGTTAGACATTGGCATCCGGTAAATTTCCGGAGCAAATGGTCCAAAGCCTTGCTTGTATGGAATGTTCTTGGCGGTCATTCCCATTGTTAAGTTGGTACGACCGTGGTATCCATGCTCAAAAACCACAACCATCTGACGTTTTGTATAAGAGCGAGCTACTTTGACGGCATTTTCTACTGCTTCCGCACCTGAATTGAACAGCGCAGAGCGCTTTTCGTGATCCCCAGGAGTTAAGCGATTAAGCGCCTCACAAACTTCTACGTAACCTTCGTAGGGAGTAACAGTGAAGCAAGTATGCGTGAATCTAGCGACTTGCTCTTGAACCCGTGCTACAACTTCCTCGGAAGCGTTACCAACTCCAGTAACTGCAATGCCTGAACCCATGTCAATCAAGGAGTTGCCGTCTATGTCAACGACGATGCCACCTGCGGCACGTTCTATATAGATGGGTAGGGCCGCACCGACGCCGCCACTAACCGCACTAATGCGTCGGGCTTGCATTGCAACGGATTTTGGTCCGGGAATCGCGGTTACCAGGTTTCGCTCTTGGGCGATGCCATTTACTGGGGCTGAGATATTTGTAGCAGTCATGCACACAATGTTAGACCCGTGGGGGATTCTGACAAGTCGGACCTTGGAACACTTGACCCGCAGTTAGTGGCAAGGCAGATATGGGCGTAACGTATGAGGATATGAGCGCTATTTACCCATTCTGGATTGCCGGAAAGCCTGCCACCAGTGATGTCGTCGCAGATGTAATTCACCCAGGTGACGGAAAAGTTATTGGACAGTATTACGTTCCTAATGCTGCCCAGGTTGAAGAGGCCATCGCGGCAGCCTGGGAATCGCGTCATGCGGCCCGTCGCACCACAGCAGCGCAGCGCGCTGATGCCCTAATGCATATCTCAAAGCGCCTAACTGAACGCGCCGAAGAGATCGCACAATTGATTTTGGATGAAAACGGTAAACCACTTTTGTGGGCTCGCGCTGAGTCGAGTCGCGCTGGAATGACTTTTCGTTGGGCTGCTGAAGAAGTTCGCAGATTCTCTGGTGAACTTCAAAGGCTTGATACTGAGGCAGCTACTGCAGGACGCATGGCAATCATTCGTCGATTCCCACACGGCCCAGTACTTGGAATTTCACCGTTTAACTTTCCAATGAATTTAGTAGCACACAAAGTTGCGCCAGCTATTGCAGTCGGTGCGCCAATTGTTGTGAAGCCGGCCCCGAGTACACCTTTGAGTGCATTAGTGCTTGGCGAAATTCTTGCTGAAACAGATTTGCCTGCAGGCTCGTGGTCCGTTATTCCAGTAGGCAACGAAGCAGCACCTGGCCTAGTTGCCGATGTCCGCTTGCCAGTTGTTTCGTTTACTGGATCAGACAAAGTTGGGTTTGAAATCCAAAAGGCAGTTCCAAACAAGCACATCACACTTGAACTAGGTGGTAACGCTGCGGCAGTTGTTCTCGAAGACTGGAACAGTGAAAAGGACATGACTTGGGCGGCTTCGCGCATTGCGACCTTTGCTAACTACCAAGCTGGTCAGTCTTGCATCTCTGTGCAACGAGTTCTGATTCATGACTCGATTTTTGAAGAGATGACAAATCGAATTGTCAGTGCAGTTGCTGCGCTTCCTAATGGCGACCCACGAGATGAAAAGACTGTGGTTGGCCCGATGATTAATGAAGCTGCCGCAATCCGAGTTGAAGAGTGGGTCAACGAAGCTGTTGCTGGGGGCGCAAAAGTTTTGACAGGTGGCAAGCGCAACGGTTCTTACTATGAACCGACAGTGCTAGCTGATGTTGCAATCGACGCCAAGGTTTCTTGCAACGAAGTATTCGGACCAGTAATGCTCGTTAACTCGATCTCGTCAACACAAGAAGGCTTTGACATCGTTAATGACTCACCGTTTGGATTACAGGCCGGTATTTTCACTCACGACGTACAAACTGCATTCCTGGCTCATTCCGAGCTTGAAGTCGGTGGCGTAATCATTGGTGATGTACCAACATTCCGGTCAGATCAAATGCCATACGGTGGCGTTAAGGCATCAGGTGTTGGTAAAGAGGGACTACTTCATGCAATGCGCGATCTAACGCACGAACGCATTTTGGTCCTTAGCGATCTAGCGCTTTAGTTGATGCTAAGAAACACAGTTTGTTGGGCGTGAACAACATGCGTTCAGTAATTGTGTTGGGTGCAACCGGCAGCATTGGTACCCAAACTTTAGATATCATTCGGGAAAGTAAATCTGACTTCAAGGTAGTTGGAATATCTGCCGGCGGTAGCAATCCAAGTTTGCTGGCAGAACAGGCTCTTGAGTTTCAAGTTGAATATGTGGCAATTGCAAATGCCACCGCAGCGCAAGATGTTCAATTAGCTATTTATGCTCAAGCCAAAAAAGCTGGGTACTCCGAAGGAAACTTCACACTGCCAAAGATGCTGATTGGACCACAGGCAGCAGCACAACTAGCGGCGGTTTCGGTTGATGTGGTTGTAAACGGAATAACTGGAGCAGTTGGCTTACTTCCAACGGTCGCCGCACTTAAGGCAGGTTCAGTTTTAGCTCTGGCCAATAAAGAGTCTCTCGTAATTGGCGGAACGGCAGTTTCCAAACTTGCAAAGCCAGGACAGATTGTTCCAGTCGACAGTGAACATTCCGCAATCGCACAATGTTTGCGTTCAGGTCAAGCAAGCGAAGTTAAGCGCTTAGTACTTACTGCAAGTGGTGGACCATTTCGAGGTAAGTCGCGCAAGGATCTCGAGTCGGTAACGCCAGAGCAAGCCTTGAATCATCCGACTTGGGCAATGGGACCAGTAGTGACGATCAATTCAGCAACCATGATGAATAAAGGCCTCGAAGTTATAGAGGCTCATCTGCTATTCGACATTGAATTTGAAAACATCGATGTTGTAGTACATCCGCAGTCAGTCGTTCACTCCATGGTTGAGTTCATTGATGGCTCAACGATTGCGCAAGCAAGTCCACCTGATATGAGGTTGCCCATCGCTCTCGGGCTGGTGTGGCCAAACCGAATTACTGGCGTAGCAAGTGGCTGCGATTGGACGCAGGCGACTAGTTGGACTTTCGAGCCTCTGGACAATGAAGTGTTTACTGCCGTAGAACTGGCGAAATTGGCTGGTTCCCGAGCTGGAACTGCCCCTGCAGTGCTTAATGGCGCAAATGAAGTTGCAGTTGCTGCATTTCTTGCCGGGGAGCTTCCCTTTCTGGGAATCGTAGATTTTGTCGCAGAAGTTTTGCAGGTTCACTTGGATTCCAATTTTGTGTCAGACCAAGACCTGACAATAGAAGAAGTTTTGAAAGCAGCAGATTGGGCACAACTATATGGTCATGAATTACTTGATTCCAAGAAATAGGAACATCACATGCTGACCTTGCTCGGAATACTAATTTTCGCAATTGGCCTACTTTTGTCGATTGCATTGCACGAACTTGGTCATATGGCGCCAGCAAAAAAGTTTGGCGTAAAAGTTCCGCAGTACATGGTGGGCTTTGGACCAACTCTGTGGTCGCGTGTAAAAGGTGAAACTGAGTATGGATTAAAGGGAATTCCATTAGGTGGTTATATCCGAATGATCGGAATGTTCCCACCGAACCCTAAGGGAGTTCAAGATCCTGAGAAACTTGGGCGAATGGGACAGCTGATTGAGTCGGCTCGAGAAGAAGTACTAGCCGAAATTTCACCTGAAGACGAACCGCGCACGTTTTACCGCTTGAGCGTTCCTAAAAAGTTAACGGTTATGTTTGGTGGACCGTTTATGAACTTGATTATTGCCACAATTCTTTTCACAATTTCATTGAGTGTTATCGGTCGCCCAGCAGTAACCACAACAGTCAGTGAAGTTGTGGCCTGTGTTCCAACAAGTGCGAATCCAAATGGCATTGCCTCGACCAGTGGAACTTGTGAAGGTGGAGTAAGTACACCGGCTGCCGAAATCGGTTTGTCTGCAGGGGACAAGTTACTTGCCGTTAATGGAACAGAAATTTCCACGTGGGAGGATTTGGGAACTGCTCTTAGTGATCAAGCTGGAAATGTTGTTGATGTAACCTACTTAACTTCATCTGGCGAAACGATGTTTAAGAATGTAGAGGTGGCCGCACTTGAGACACCAGTTTTCACTGAATCCGGTGAACCAACTGGGGAAGTAACAACGCGCGGATTCTTGGGAATCTCACCAAGTTTTGATCTGGTGCAATCGCCAGTCTCTGAAGTTCCAGGCTTTATGGCAACTGTTACGACGAGCAGTATTGCTGCGTTAATGGAATTCCCAGCCAGAGTTTTTGGATTAGCCGGTGATTTGTTTACAGAAGCACCAAGAGATCCAGAAGGCCCAGTAAGCGTTGTTGGTATTGGTCGAATTAGCGGTCAGATTGCTAGCAGTGAAGAAGTGCCAACAATTTATAAAGCGGCAGACCTAATCACCCTGCTTGCTTCTGTGAATCTTTTCTTGTTTGTTTTCAACATGGTCCCAGTGCTCCCACTTGATGGTGGACATATAGCGGGTGCGTTATACGAAGGTGCCCGTCGACAGCTTGCCAGAATCCGGCGAAAGCCATTACCTGGCCCAGTAGATACTGCCAAAATGCTGCCAGTCGCTTACGCAATGTCGTTAGTTTTGCTGGCAATGTCTGCAATCGTTATCTTGGCAGACATCATTAAGCCGATTGTTTTCTAGTTGCTAGAACCCAGTGTCACCCTGGTAAAGCAAATACTCTGAAAGTGGCGGATAATAGAAACTATGACGATCGATCTTGGCTTACCAGCGCTTCCGCCACCAGTACTAGCCCCACGTCGAAAGAGTCGTCAGATCACACTTCGACATAGCACCCATCCGATTCTGGTGGGTGGTGATGCCCCAATCAGTATCCAGTCGATGGCCACAACACTTACTGCCGATGTCAATAGCACATTGCAGCAGATTGCAGAACTTACGGCATCTGGTTGCCAGATCGTGCGGGTTGCAGTGCCTAGTCAAGATGATGCAGATGCATTGCCACAGATTGCCAAGAAATCCAGCATCCCGGTGATTGCGGATATTCATTTTCAACCTAAGTATGTTTTCGCTGCAATTAATGCTGGGGTCGCTGGTGTCCGAGTAAACCCGGGAAACATCAAGCAGTTTGATGACAAAGTAAAAGAAATCGCAAAAGCTGCCGGAGATGCAGGTATTCCGATTCGAATTGGCGTCAATGCTGGATCACTTGATAAGCGATTACTTGAGAAGTACGGCAAGGCAACGCCAGAAGCGTTAGTTGAATCTGCACTTTGGGAAGCATCGCTATTTGAAGAACATGGGTTTGGCGACATCAAGATCTCGGTTAAGCACCATGACCCTGTTGTCATGGTTCAGGCCTATCGCTTACTTGCGGCTCAATCGGATTACCCACTACATCTTGGCGTTACCGAAGCCGGTCCGCTATTCCAAGGAACCATCAAATCGGCTGTTGCATTCGGTTCCCTGCTAAGTGACGGAATTGGTGACACGATTCGAGTTTCGCTTTCCGCTCCGCCAGTTGAAGAAGTGAAAGTAGCAAACCAAATTCTCGAATCGCTAAACCTTAAACAGCGTGGCCTAGAGATCGTAAGTTGTCCTTCATGTGGACGCGCTCAAGTTGATGTGTACACACTTGCTGAACAAGTAACTGCAGGACTTGAAGGCCTGGAAGTTCCGCTGCGCGTTGCGGTTATGGGTTGCGTAGTAAATGGACCTGGTGAAGCGCGGGAAGCAGACCTTGGTGTGGCAAGTGGAAACGGTAAGGGACAGATCTTCGTTAAGGGTGTAGTTATTAAAACCGTTCCAGAAGCCCAAATTGTTGAAACATTGATTGAAGAAGCGATGAAACTTGCCGAGAGCATGGATTCTGAAGGCGCTCCAATAGTTTCTGTAACCTAAACCAAGTCCTTATGGCACACGAAATTCGTGCACTCGATGTGCATTCAATTGAACTGGCAACAGAATTAATCAGACAAGATCCAGTGCGACATTGCTTTCTAGCTGCCCGACTAGAACAAAACAAGCAAAGCAGATTCCGCCCAAGTTATCCAGATTTGCTCGGTTACTTTGATGACGGAAATCTCAAATCAATACTTATGACTGGCGCAAACATAGTTCCAGTAAATACTTCATTAATAGCGCGACAAGAGTTTGCCACAGTTCTAAGTAGAAGTGGTCGGCGCAGTTCATCCATAGTTGGTCCAGCCGAAGAAGTTCTTGATTTATGGTCCAAAGTTTCGGAGCGTTGGGGGACGGCGCGAGAAGTACGAGCTAATCAACCAGTCTTAACAATGCGAACTAACTCAATGTTGCCAACCGATCACGATGTTAGATATTCGAATCTTTCAGACTTAGAAGAGTTACTTCCAGCCTGTATCGCCATGTTTACCGAAGAAGTTGGAATCAGTCCAACACTTAATGGTGGTGGCAGTGCATATCGAAATCGAATTTCTGAATTGGTTTCAAGTCGTCGTTCGTTTGTTAAATATGTAGGCTCAGAATTGGTTTTCAAAGCTGAAGTCGGAACAGTCGGAGCGGGAGTTGCTCAAATCCAAGGAGTCTGGGTCAAGCCCGAGTATCGCGGACAAGGTATCTCGGAACCAGCAATGGCTGCCGTTGTGAAGTTGGTGTTAGCAGACTTGGCTCCTGTCGTTTCGCTGTATGTCAATGACTACAACGAGGTGGCATTAAAAACATATAGAAGTGTTGGCTTTGAACAAGTCGATACCTTTGCCACAGTGCTGTTTAGTTAAACCTGCTTGTCCAATCGGACTCCTGTTTCTAGGCCCAAGGCAACTCAAATTGAACCTGTTTCTTCTGTACGATTGAGGCACTAATCATTTGGACCCGAGGAGTGCTAGTGCTACGCATGTCAACCCTGTTCTTGCGGACTTTACGCGAGGATCCAGCGGATGCCGAAGTACCTAGCCACCGCCTTCTGGTTCGTGGCGGCTACGTCCGTCGGGTTGGACCAGGCATTTGGTCATGGCTACCACTTGGATACTTGGTTTATCGCAATGTGGAGCGGATTGTCCGAGAAGAAATGGATAACGCTGGATTTCAGGAAGTTCACTTCCCAGCGCTACTACCACGTGAGCCTTATGAAAAGACCGGGCGCTGGAATGAGTATGGCGACAATCTATTTAGATTGCAGGATCGCAAAAAAGCTGATTACTTACTAGGGCCAACTCACGAAGAGATGTTTACTCTAATGGTCAAGGGTGAGTACTCGTCTTACAAAGATCTACCTCTTTGTATCTACCACATTCAAATCAAGTATCGCGATGAAGCCAGGCCACGCGCTGGAATTCTTAGAGCTCGTGAGTTCGTCATGAAGGATTCATATTCCTTTGACGTAACGGATGCTGGCTTAGATGTCTCATATCAACGTCATCGCGATTCCTACATAAAGACTTTCGACAGACTTGGTATGGATTATGAAATCGTTTCAGCAATGTCTGGTGCGATGGGTGGATCCAAGAGCGAAGAATTCTTAGCAACTTGCGAGAGCGGTGAGGACACTTACGTTAAGTGCCCTAATTGTGGGCTAGCTGCAAACGTTGAAGCCATAGTCACTCGGGTTCCAGCAGAGATTGATGCAACTGGAATTCCAGCAGCCCATGTTGAAGACACTCCAGACACTCCAACCATTGCCTCCTTGGTCGAAGTTTCAAATGCTAGAGAAGAATTGCGCAGATCTGATCGAGATTGGCATGCGGGTGACACATTAAAGAATGTTGTCGTTATGCAAGTTGATCTCGCCGGAAACCGCGCCCCGTTAGTGATTGGTTTACCAGGTGACAGGGAAGTCGATCTTAAGCGTGTTGAAGCAGCGCTTCATCCGATTTCAATTGAGGCATTTGAAGAAGAAGATTTCAAGAAGCATCCAGCGCTAGTTAAGGGATACATTGGGCCAGAAGTTCTCGGTTTGAAATCAAAATCAGGCATCCAGTACTTAGTGGACCCACGGGTAGTTAATGGTTCACGTTGGATAACTGGCGCTAATAAGCGTGGTAACCACGTTTACGATTTGGTTGCAGGTCGCGATTTCTCGTGGGACGGTGTGATTGAAGCGGCCGAAGTTCGGCAAGGCGATGGATGTTCAAATTGTGAAAGTGAAGTGACTATCGCTCGAGGCATTGAAATTGGACACATTTTCCAGCTGGGCAGAAAATATGCCGAAGCTCTGGATTTAAAAGTGCTTGATGAAAATGGTGAGCTTGTTACTGTGACCATGGGTTCGTATGGCATTGGAGTCTCACGCGCGGTTGCAACTATCGCAGAGCAGTCTCATGACGAGAAGGGACTCATTTGGCCTCGGGAAGTATCACCAGCAGACATACACATCATTGCAACTGGTAGAGATGACGAACCATTTGATGTTGCGTTAAAACTGAGTGAAGAACTTGAGGTAAGTGGCGTCAGAGTTCTATTAGATGATCGCAGAGGTGTCTCGCCAGGCGTTAAATTCAATGACTCCGAATTATTGGGAGTCCCAACTATTGCTGTTGTAGGTAAAGGTCTGGCCGATGGTGTAATTGAACTCCGGGATCGTAAATCTGGAGATCAAGCACTCATCCCAGTAGCAGAATTTGTCTCAGAGGTTGTTTCGTTAGTAACTAAGAAGTAGCAGCTATGACAATCAAGGCTGTGATTTTTGACTGGGGTGGCACGTTAACTCCCTGGCACAACGTTGACTTAATGGAACTTTGGCTTGGGTATGCAAACGTTTACGATCCAGATAATGCGCAACAACTGGCCGACAACCTGAATCATGGTGAGCAGGCGCGCTGGTCTAGACAATTTGAAACCAACGGCGAAGTCGGCACAGGTGTATTGGATGAGCTGTTTCACGATGCGGGTGTCGATACCTCGAGTTCGTTGCACTTTGATGCATTAGAACGATACTTGAGTGGCTGGGACCCACATACTTACACTGATCCAGATGCAAGTGAACTTCTGGAAGGTCTACGTGGCCGGGGAATCAAAACCGCGGTCCTGTCTAACACAATGTGGCCACGCAGACATCACGAGGCCGTTTTGGAGCGAGACGGCGTACTCCATCTTTTCGACTATCTTCTGTTTACGAGTGAAACCTCAGCTGGGAAACCACACAAATCAGTTTTTGCAGATGTCTTATACAACCTAGATGTGGAACCTGAATCCGCAGTGTTTGTTGGCGACCGACTTTTTGATGACATACATGGTGCGCAATCAATTGGCATGAAAGGTATTTGGATTCCACATTCAAATATTCCGGCATCACAATCGTCCGATCTAGGCATTACGCCAGATGCAACGGTTCAAAGATTGGGCGACGTGTTGGATGTGGTCATGAGCTGGAGTATCCAAAAGTGATGTCTGGGCAAATAGTCGAGATTTCAATCTGGATAGTTTTAATCTGTGTAGCAGCTGCGTTTATGGCTGGATTTGTTGATGCTGTAGCAGGCGGTGGCGGATTGATTCAGTTGCCAGTTTTGCTTTGGACATTTCCTACAGCACCATTGGCGAGCATTCTCGGAACAAACAAAGCCGTCTCGATTGTAGGAACTAGTACAGCAGCAAATACATATCGTAAAAAGATCCAAGTCAACTCAAAACAGTTGATACCGATGATGAGCGCAGCATTTGTTGGTTCACTTTGTGGAGCATTGCTAGCAACTAATGTCTCTCGAGATATCTTTGAACCAATAATCTTGGTGGTTTTGATTGCAGTTGGTTCCTTCACTATTTTGCGCCCAGACTTTGGAAAGTTAGAAACAATCCGAAGTGTGCATCCAGCGGCAGCACCACTTATTGGATTAGTAATCGGTTTTTATGACGGTTTGATTGGTCCAGGAACTGGAATGTTTTTGCTATTCGCATTAGTAAGTTTTGTTGGAACCAGTTTCTTGGGGGCTTCTGCGATTGCAAAATTTGTAAATGTTGCTACTAATTTGGCGGCTTTGATTATTTTTGTTCCTGGCGGCCACGTGATTTGGCTGGTTGCTGCGTTAATGGCACCAGCAAATTTACTTGGCGGTTATCTTGGAGCTAGGACTGCTCTAGATCGGGGAAGTTCATTTGTTCGCTATACATTTTTGTTTGTGCTAGCCGCTTTAGTTGTCCGATTAGTGGTTACCATTTAATAATTCAGTTAGCCATGCTGAATGCTTTAGCAATACCAGACCAACCAAATGATCGAATTGCGCAAGCTTGTAGGAACTCACTCTCTCGCTGTTGGATTTGATTCGGTAGGAAGAAGAGAGCATTCGCCCAGTGCGCAACACACGCTTCTTCCAAGAGAGCTGCAGTAACCCGTGCACTGGGCTCGTCAACTACTGGATTTTCCAAGGAATACGCCGCGCTTGCCGGCGGTGCAGGATATCCAAGATCTGCAAAGCTAGTTAGCAGTTGATCGCGATGAATTCTAAATAATGCCATCGGATTTAGCGCTTCATCTGGTTCTGGTAAGTAAGCTGCGACAACTCCGTATACATAGATTGCGCTGTGACAACTTACGAGTAGATCTTCTAGCGCAGAGCGCTCATCAAAAACAATTGTGCTCATATTATGAATCCAGTAAGCAAAGCATGGTGCTGCATTTCGGAGCCTGCAATTAGCGCAAGTATGCGAGACAGCTCAGGATCTGGTAACGCGCTTGCCGTAAGCAGATGGTTCGTAGAAAAAACCGCACATCTGGTTGCCAGGCCTGGAAGATCTACTTTTGTCGAGACGCCAGCTTGAGGCGATGAAGATGCACTCTTTGGTAGGTACTGGGACAGGGCGGCAATGTGAGTTAAATTGTGGTCAACAATTACATGAATAGGCCCAGTCAACTCAGGATTAGTTGTAGCTATCCGGTTGGCATCAGAGATTAATACCCTTTTTGCTTGCACTATTTTTTCTATCTCACTTGATATCGGGTCTGCAGTCGTAGTCTCATTTGGAAGCCTGCAGGAACTGACTAAAATCGCGGCAGATCCAATTCCAGCCAAGAAAGTTCTACGCTTTAGAATCAAAACTTGATTGGAAAATGATGTGCTCACATATGTATTGTTCAGGCTCAAGGTAGAAATTTTGGTATTTGTTGCCAGGATTTGATTATTTCCAAACTTGCCGAGGCAGGATACACTTACCCCATAACTGCTCCACCAAATTGAAAAGGCAAGAAAATGATTTCAGCATCTGAACTTACGTTGCTGCTGGAGCCTGTTGTGGGAGCCTTTTCGTTAGATCTAGACGATATTGAAATTATTAGATCCGGTGGCCAACGTATTCTTGATATAACAATCGATGGTGATAGCGGCGTTAATCTCGACGAAGTTGCTGAAGTCTCGCGCGCGATCTCGGAATTCCTAGATAACTCTGATGCCATGGGTAACGAGCCTTATGTTTTGGAAGTTGGCACCCGTGGTGTGACCAAGCCGTTAACTAAGCCAGTTCACTGGAGTAGAAACGTTGGACGTCTAGTGAATGTTGCAGGCGATGCGATAAATGCAGTTGGAAGAATCGTTGAATTCAAGGATCCAGATGTGACTCTTGACATAAAGGGAAAACTTAGGACCTTAAGCATCAAGGAAATATCCAGAGCAAATATAGAAGTTGAATTCAAGAAGATGCCAAAAGATGAAGCTGAAATAGATTCTTTGGATGGCGACCTCGAAACTGATTCAGAGTAGGAGAGTAATTCATGGACATAGACATCTCTGCTTTGAAAGGCTTGACTCGAGAGCGCGGACTTTCCTTGGATTATGTTGTTGACGCGATCGAACAGGCGCTATTAGTTGCTTACTTACATTCAGCTGGTGCCCACGAAAGCGCTCGCGTTGAATTAGATCGGACTACTGGTCATGTTCTGGTGATAGCGGATGAACTTAACGACGCGGGCGAGAAGATTGGTGAATTCGAAGCAACACCGGAGGGCTTTGGCCGAGTTGCAGCATCGCTAGCTCGTGGCGTAATCACTCAAAGACTAAAAGCCGCTGACGATGATGCAACCGTTACCGAGTTTCAAGCCAAGGAAGGCGATGTTGTTTCCGGTGTAATCCAGCAGGGAAGTGATCGCCAACTTGTTTTCGTTAACTTAGGAAAAGTTGAAGGCGTCTTGCCCCCAGAAGAGACGGTTCCTGGTGAAGACTATTCGCATGGAACTCGAATCAAGTGCTACGTAGTTGCAGTGAAGATGGGACCAAAAGGTCCAGTCATCACATTGTCGAGATCTCATCCGAAGTTAGTTGAAGAATTATTTAAGTTTGAAGTGC
>JBIIMD010000037.1:0-10052 GCA_044232525.1 Candidatus Nanopelagicales bacterium
CATTTCTTGGAGCTGCACTTGTTTGTGGTGGATCGGTGGCGATTCCAGATTGGCCAACGAAAACAACGCAGGCCGGTGACGCGCTGGTAGATCTGCTGCCAAAACTGGGCGCAACTGTTTCTCGAGATGGAAGTGATGTAGTAGTTACCGGTGGATCAGAAATCAACGGAATTGATGTTGACTTACACGATGTTGGTGAATTGACTCCAGTAATTGCTGCGTTATGCGCACTTGCAACTGGACCTTCAACCCTGCGAGGAATTGCACATCTGCGTGGCCATGAGACGGACCGCCTCGCTGCACTAGTTACTGAAATCAGCAAACTAGGCGGTAATGCAACTGAAACTCCAGATGGCATCCATATCGAACCCGCAACACTTCATGGCGGCCAGTTCGCTACCTACTCTGACCATCGCATGGCAATGGCCGGTGCCGTACTTGGATTAGCTGTTTCAGATTTAGTGATTGAAGATATTTCAACAACTAGCAAGACGTTGCCGGACTTTGCAAACATGTGGCAAGAAATGGTTAACGCGTGAGTCAATTCGACGAAGATTCCATCTCGGGCCGACCTACCCGAGGTAACTCCAGGCGTCGCACCAAAGATCGACCAGATTTTTCTCAGGCTGAAGTCGGTCAAGTAATTGGAGTAGACCGTGGGCGAATAACTTGTTTAGTTCCTGCTGGTGAACTTTTCGAAAATCAAGTTCAAGTTACTACTGTTAAAGCTCGCGAGCTTGGACGTAAAGGCGTAGTTATCGGCGATCGAGTTCGCCTTGTTGGTGATCTTTCTGGCACGGTTGATACTTTGGCGCGGTTGGTAGAGATCATTGAGAGAGAAACGGTTTTAACTCGAACTGCAGATGACAGTGATCCAGTTGAACGAGTGATCGTCGCTAATGCTGATCAAATGGCGATTGTTACGGCAGCCGCAAATCCAGAGCCTCGAATCGGCTTGATTGATCGTGCGTTGGTCGCAGCATTTGAAGCTGGACTTGAACCACTTCTCATCATTACCAAAGTCGACCTAGGATCACCGCAAGCGATTCTTGATAACTATTCCGGAATGGACTTGCGACACATTGAAGTAAATCAACAGACTGGCTCAGGAATTTCTGAAGTTAGAGCAGCGCTATCTGGAAGGACTACTGTGTTTCTCGGTCACTCCGGAGTGGGCAAATCCACTTTGGTGAACTCCCTAGTGCCCGACGCACTAAGAACAACTGGTGAAGTTAATGATGTAACTGGACGCGGTAAGCACACATCAACTTCAGCCCGAGCCATTCCTCTTCCAAATGATTCAGGTTGGGTGATTGATACTCCAGGACTTCGCTCGTTTGGCTTGGCACATGTAAAGCCCGAAGACATTATTGAGTCATTCCCAGAATTGGTTGATGGTGCAAACGAATGCCCAAGAGCTTGCACACACGTTAACTCTGTTGGTCAATCCCCACCAGATTGTGCACTCGATGAGTGGGTTGGCCAAAATCATGCTGGCAGTGCTGGTGAAGGTCGCCTGACTTCGCTTCGAAGATTGCTGTTCGCACTTCAAACACCTTCGAGTTAGGGCGCCAAATTTCTGTCCTCAAGAATTTGCCAGTAGCGTAAAGTCATGAACTCAGATCTGGAATTGGCATTGCAAATGGCGGACGTGGCAGATGATCTGTCTATGTCTCGATACCGAGCCCTTGATCTAAGCGTTGAAACCAAGCCAGATTTCACTCCAGTCACTGAAGCTGATCGAGCAGTTGAAGTCGCGCTCCGTGAGTTACTTGCAAGCAAGCGTCCAGCTGACGGCGTAATCGGTGAAGAGTTTCCAAATACTAATGAAGCAGCATCTCGAACTTGGATCATTGATCCAATTGATGCGACGAAGAATTACGTTCGAGGTGTTCCAGTTTGGGGCACTCTAATCGCACTTGCAATTGATGGTGAGCCAGTTGTTGGCGTGGTATCTGCGCCTGCTATGGGAAGGCGTTGGTGGGCTAGTCCGGAGGACGGTGCACTCACGCAAGACGTGGATGGCTCCATTCGCTCACTTAAAGTTTCAGCAGTTCGCGATCTTGCGGATGCATCCTTTTCGTTCTCAGATTCCGTTGGCTGGGAAGCACTTGGTTCCAATGTCTTATCCCGGATTACTTCCAGCGTTTGGCGTAGCCGCGGTTACGGAGACTTTTGGTCTCACTTGCTGGTAGCTGAAGGCGCAGTCGACATTGCGATTGAGCCAGAACTGCAGAGTTACGATATGGCTGCATTTGTTGCCATTGTTTTGGCATCTGGTGGAACTGTCACTGGCGCAAACGGTCAGGATCCATTAATTGCCGGAAATGCAGTTACCACCAATGGTTTACTGCACAGTGTTGTGCTTGACCTCATCAAATAATCTAGAGATTCGAACCGGCATTCCAGCTACCGGTCGCAAAGTTACTGAAGCATCAATCGGTACTGGCGAATTGTGTACTGCTTCCAGGTTCCAAGTGGTTGCGATGTGAGCAAGGATTTTTGAACCCTCAAGTCGCGCCATTTCTTTTCCAATACACAAGCGCGCACCCGCGCCAAATGGAATGTAGCCAAGTTGCGGCGAACCATTCTGGAAGCGATCTGGCATAAAAGCATTTGGATTTGTCCAGGATTTTGGGTTTCGGTGAACTAACCACGGACTTACGATCACTAACGAATTTGCTGGAATCAAAACACCATCAACCGTTATGTCACTCAAAGTTCGGCGAGTTATCACCCAAGCGGGTGGATACAGGCGCAAGGATTCGTCGAACACCATCTGCGCCCGTGTTGGATCATTTGTTAGTTTCTGTAACTCATCTGGATTAGTAACTAGCAAATGCCAGGCCCAGGTAAGGGCGCTCGCAACCGTTTCATGACCGGCCACAATAAAGGTTGCTATCTCGTCGCGGATTTGCTGCTTTGATAATGGAATTTCTAAATCTGGATCGAGTAATACATCCAACATGTCGCGGATAGGTGCATCAGCTGGAAGTCTATTTAGATTCCGAGAACTCAATATTGCATCGACTGCTTTATCAAGTCGTTTGATTGCCCGTTTCATTCTTAGATTCGCAGGTGTTGGGAAACCTAATGGCACTGAAATTGGATTACGCGCTCTAGCTACTACGCCATGAAGCGCAATTAAAGTTGCTGACGTTATCTCGTCAACATCATCATCGACATCAATTCCAAACAATGCGCCACATGTTATTTCAAGTGCCAGGCTCATCATGGCGTGATCGATATCAACTATCGCGGTACCTTCCGATGTCAGTTCCAGCCACTGAGCATCAAGTTTTGCTAACCCAGTTTCGATGTGATGTCCGGAAAGCGCCACCATTTCTTTGTGAAAAGCGGGCTGCAGCATTCGTCGTCTCGGGCGCCACGCTTGAGTATCAGCAGTCAATAAACCCTCTCCGGTTACCAGCGAGAGATTGTTGTATTGCAAAGTGCGCTTGGAAGTTTCGTTGTGCTGATTGACCAGAACTTCTCTAGCTCCTTCAGGACTTGTCACTAAATAGGTGGCTGGTTTGGGTATTGGGAACTGAACCACGTCACCAAATTCTGACCAAGTGGCTTCGAGGTAAGCAAGAGGATCTGATGTAATGCTTTTGATATTTCTCAGCATCGCGCCACCTTGGGGACCAACTGCTGTTACTGGAGTATTCCAGCCATATCGCTTCGGCATCTTCTGGCCAGACATTTAGGTAGCAATCGATTTAGCGTCAGGTCGAATTGGCAAAAGTCCAAGAACTAATGCGCTACCTAACAAGATGCAGGCTGCACCGATTAAATCTGTGACAGTAACAGTTTCACCTAGGAATGCTGCGCCGACGATTACAGCGACAACTGGAACCATGAATTCAGTTGTCAGAGCCTTGGTGGCGCCAATTTCGGCTACTAGGCGGAAGTACAAGATGTAAGCCAGAGAACTTGCTGTGGCTGCCAATAAGAAGAGCCAGCCGAAAGAGGCAAACGTCGGAGTCTTGGCAATTGGCACAACAAACATAAATGGCAATAGGTAAAGCCCGCCAAATGTGAAGGTTCCGATAGTTTGCTCCCAGGCGCCGATGTGTTGCGCCCTTACCTTGGAATAGTTTCCGCCAAGTGCGAATCCAAATGAAGCGATTGTTGATCCGATGAATCCGAGAAAGAAATCTAAATCTAGGGCCTGTGAAGACAGACCAATCAGAATTACTACTCCCCCAAAACCAATCCACAAACCCAAGATCATTAACTTGGTGTGTTTGGCCTTACCCCAGACTCTTTCAATAAGTGCGCTGTATAGCGGGATGGTCGTTACCAAAATTGCAGTTAGTGCAGTGCCTAGTTTTGAAAGCGCATAAGTCATACCGCCCAGGTTCATGGCAACTGAAGTGGCGCCCAATATTGCATAGTGCTTGGTGTCATTAACATCGTAAGTGAGGGCTACCTTCATAATCTTGGCCAGAACCAAAAGGATTAGAACTGCTGTAAACGCCCGAAAGCTTACGCCACCAACCCAGCCAAAGGTTTCAACCACTTTGGTTAGCCAAACAAAAGAAAGTCCCCAGAACATGAACGTCCAGAAGTACATATTCAGCTGGCGTGTAGTCACGCCTTAACTCTATCGGCGCAGGACTTTAGGCTCCCAATGCATCAATCGCGTCGATCAACATGTTCCAGAACTTTTCAACATCTAACTCCATTGCCACATCAACATTCGCTTTTTGGCC
Source organism: Candidatus Nanopelagicales bacterium (assembly GCA_044232525.1). GTDB lineage: Bacteria > Actinomycetota > Actinomycetes > S36-B12 > UBA5976 > UBA5976. The sequence goes on from JBIIMD010000037.1 coordinate 4,719, forward strand.
TGTTGTGCCGTGCAGGTCAACGACGGTAGCTCCCCGAGTGATTTCACCTCGCAACTCAACGGAGACTGGTGCCGAAACTAGTTTGGCCACCGACATGTCGATGATGATTGCCAAGGCAACTGGGTCGTGAACCGGAGGATCTGGCATTCCAAAAACATCCCGATAGGTATCAGCAAAGAATTTGAGTAAGTCGACAATTGTGTGGCCCAGTTTTGTGTCTAGTTTTGAAATTCGATCCAAGACTTCCGAAGTTGCCAGTGCTTGGTGCGTAATATTCAAGCCAGACATAATCAAAGGCAACCCACTTCGCAACACTATGTCTGCAGCTTCAGGGTCTGCCCAGATATTAAATTCGGCATACGGCGTCCAGTTACCACGTTCAGTGCTGCCACCCATAAATGAAATATGTTCAATCCGGTCATGTAGTTCGGGATAAGCCTGCAAGAACATCGCAATGTTTGTCAGCGGGCCAGTTGGAATCAAAGTAACTTTTCGATCGCAATTCCTGATTAGTTCCGCGATTAACTCAACGGCCGATAGCGGGCTTAGTTCATAGGTCGGTTCAGGTAGCTCCGCGCCGTCCAAAGCAGTAGCCCCATGGATGGTTGGCGCAGCACTTGCCTTGCCAGTCATTGGGTCATTTGCACCCTTTGCAATCGGAACCGTTATGTTTGCTAAAGCACAAATTCGTTGAGCGTTGTAGGTAACTTTTTCTAACGACCCATTGCCCGAAACAGTTGTGATGCCTAAAAGTTCAATCGCAGGGTGCGCTGCAGCCAATAAAATTGCCATCGCATCATCGTGTCCTGGATCGCAATCCAAAACTATTGGCGTTGGCAAAGTCATAACTCCATTCTGCCTTATTGCTAGAGATAGTCTTGTTACGCCTACTTACTTATCGGAGTCAACATGTCCACAACGCTAACTCTTACGTCTGTTGAGCAGGCGATGCTTGACGGTGAGCATGGACCAGCGGTTGCAATGTGTATGCGCATCATTGTGGGAGTAGCACGGGCTAACGGCGCCGAAAAGTTGATTGAAATTGAATCCGCACATGCCGATGGCACTTTGTATCACGGTGAAGCTGGCTTAGATTTCACTGAAAAATTAGTTGAGCTGGGTGGCAGGGTAAAAGTAAAGACCACAACTAATGTTGGTTCCCTAGATTTATTGCATCCTAACTTGGTTCATGGTGATGAAACGCTAATGTCGCACGGTCGTAGGTTGATGGATGCGCACATTGCTCTGGGTTGCGAACCAACTTGGTCATGCGCGCCGTATCAAGCCGGTCACCGTCCAGCATTTGGCAGTCACGTTGCTTGGGCTGAATCAAATGCAATCGCCTTCGTTAATTCAGTGCTAGGTGCACGTTCCGATCGTTATGGCGACTTTCTTGATTTATCCGCTGCAATAACCGGCCGAGTTCCATTTGGTGGACTCCATCATGACGAGGCACGTAAAGCCGTTTTGGTTTTAGATTTTTCTGAGATTGACTCAAGAGTGTTTTCTGAAGATGCAGCCTGGGCAGCGCTTGGCGTGATTTTGGGTAATCGTGCTGGCACTCGAGTTGCAGCCATGGTTGGCCTGCCTGGTGATCTCTCCGACGGTGGAGTTACCGAAGATCGCCTAAAGGGAATGGGGGCAACCAGTGCCTCAGCAGGTGGCGTTGGACTGTTTCACGTAGTTGGCGTGACTCCAGAAGCACCAACCCTGGAAGCCATTGTTGCGCCAAATGCTGAATACTTAAAAATGACTACAGCTGATGTGCGAGAAGCTCGGGATACCTTAAGTACAACTTCAAGTGAAAAATTGGATGCCGTAAGTCTGGGCACACCGCATTTTTCGGTAGATGAATTTAGAGCTTTGGCAGAAGTAATTGGCGATGGTCCAAAGTTTGCCGAAAATATCGATTTCTATATTTCAACTAGTCGAGATGTAATGGCACGTTCTAAGGAGCTTGGTTACTTAGATGTATTCCTCAATGCTGGTGGACGTGTTGTAACAGATACTTGCACCTACGTAACGCCAGTCCTTAATCGCAATGTGAAAAATGTTATGACTAATTCTGGTAAGTGGGCCTGGTATGCGCCAGGTAATCTAGGTATCGACACTGTGCTGGGCAGCCTCTCAGAGTGTGTTGCCTCAGCCCGCGCTGGCAAAGTCGTTCGGGATGAAAGCTTGTGGTCATAACTATGGCAAAAGTTTTGACTGGCAAGATTTCTCATCCTGGCGTGGCTGAGGGTGAAGTGCTGTTACTGACCGAACCCGTTTCATTTTGGGGAGGTGTGGATCATCATGGCGTAATCATCGATGTTCACCATGCCCAGCACAAAGCCAAAATGACCAACAAGATTCTGGTTATGCCTTCAGGGCGTGGCTCAAGTTCAGCAACTGCAGTTTTGGCGGAATTGATTAGAACTGGTGATGGTCCCCTAGCAATTGTGATGCTGCAATGTGACACGATTCTGGTGATAGGCGCCCTAGTGTCAGCAGAAGTTTATGACATCAGCCTTCCTATCGTTGAACTTGAGCCAACTGAATATGAGCAACTGACCGATGGAATGCGAGTGTCAGTCGATGCCAGTTCTGAAAACGAATTTGCCACAATTAGTTTCTAGATGAGATGTGATTAGAGAGGTTCAGCATGAATAAGGTTGATCTTTTAATTACGAACGCCCAATCGATGGCCACTATGAATGATTCTCGCGAAGTAATTCTCGATAACGGTTGGATAGCCGTCAAGGACGGATTAATCGTTCAAATCGGCAGGGGTAGCACGGGCCAGCCTGAAGCATCCACTGTTGTTGATGCAATCGGCTGCTTACTTACTCCTGGTTTAGTTAACTCACATCAACATCTTTATCAAAACTTGACGCGTTCGATGAAACCAAATGGTGTAACCGGTCTAACCGAATGGTTTTGGACTTACTTTCCGATGTGGAAAGAACTTGATGAAGAAGCAATCCGAACTTCAGTTCGACTTGGTTTGTTTGAATTGGCTTTATCAGGGTGTACCACAGCAACGGATCATGAATACATTCATCCATTTCCGTTTTTGATGGACGCGGTAATTGAGGAAGCTGCGGCGGTTGGTATGCGCATGATGGCGGTTCGCGGTTCCATGACACTTGGGCCAGAGCTTGGTGGTGTGTGCTTGCCGGGGATGGCTGAGGATGAAGAAGATGTAATTTCAGATTCAATTCGATTAATCAAAAAGTGGCATGACCCAAAGCCATCGGCAATGGTACAAATCGCACTTGGCCCAAGTAACTTGATGAGCTCAACCAAAACGGTCTTTACTCGAAGTGCAGAGATTGCAAAAGAGTACGGTGTTCGGCTGCATACCCACATAGCTGATGACCCAGATGAAACTGAATACGTACTGGAACACTTTGGAAAGACTCCGCTTGAAGTTCTCGAGAGTTTGGGTTGGTTTACCGAAGACACTTGGTGCGCTCATGTCGTTTACCCATCAGAAGCAGAGATGCAGCGATTGGCGGCATCTGGAGTTTCAGTCGCTCACTGCCCTAGCGCAACCGTGATTGACGGTGGTTTACCCGGTGGACCAACACCGGTTCGAGACTTACTAAATGCGGGAGTCAATGTTGGAATTGGCTGTGATGGCGCAACTGCCGGAGATCATCAATCCATGTGGATGGAAACTAAGACTGCATTACTTCTCTCAAGACTTCGCGAAGGAACGGTCCAAGCTATGACAGCAATGGATGCATTGTGGCTGGCTACCCGAGGTAGCGCCAAAGCAATAGGTAGAGAGGGAAACATCGGTCAATTATCGATTGGAGCCAATGCGGACATCGCGATCTGGAGAATGGATGGCATTCAGTATGCGGGTTCGCTCGTTGACGATGTCACCGCTCTGTTACAGGGAGGGCCTGCCCAAGTTTGGTCGAGCTGGGTTGGCGGCTCACCATTGGTTCAGGAAGGCAAACTCGTTGGCATAAATGTTGGCGAGGAAGTCTCTCGACATACAAAAGCTGCCCGCCGCCTACAGTCATTTAGTCAATAACTGCAACGCCCGAGTCTGATGGAAATTTCATCATTCGTATCGTAGTTACACTTGGAACTGAATCAATCAGAAAGCAAGCCATGTCAAAAGTAAAGGATTTCTTTACCCCGCGAAATGTAGCAGGTGAAAAAGTCACACTCATCGACATTGTTAACGCCCCCTACTTCCGGTTAGCAGCCCTAACAACTATTGCTGGAACGCTGGCTTACTTCATCGGCGCAAATCTTCCAATGGTTTCTGGTGTTACCGCAGCAATTACCGCAATCGTGTCCGTGCGACATACCTTCCATGACTCAATTCAAGGGAGCTTCCTACAAATTCTTGGCGTCGTTATCGGAGGTACCGTTGCTTTTGCTGCGATGAGGCTAGTCGGATTTAACTCAGTGGTAGTCATGTTTGCAATATTCACTTGCTTTGTTACAGCACGGTTGTTGAAACTAGGTGAAGAAGGGGCCATCGCAATTGCCGTAACGGTGATTTTGGTTGTCGGCCCAAGCGTTACTGCTAGCACCATTGAGGAACGCTTTTTTGGTGTGCTACTTGGAGCGGCTCTCGCTACTTTCGCCTCATACTTCGTGCGAAAAGGATCTCCACAAGACCGTGCCCTGAAGGCCGGTATTGAGCAATCGTTTGCCTTGTCGGCATTGCTTCACGCAATCGCTAAGGCGCTAACTGAAAATGACGGGACAGTTGATCCGAAAATTGCTAGTAAATGGTTGGCTCGCGCTGAATTCATTTCAAATGAAATAGATGAAATCAAATCTAATGCTGAGTCAGCTTTGGCGGGTTCTGCCTGGTCCCCTGCAATTGATCATGCCGAAGCTAAAGCTGTTGTTGAGCAAATCGAACTAACTGAGGCCACAGCTAGTACTGTGCTAAACATCTGTCGCGAGCTGGTACTCACTTCGGGTAGCTCGCAACAGTTGCCTGCCCTATTGGCTGCAGCATTAGCTGGAGTTCTTAGCGCTACTGCCGAAGTTATTTCTGATCAAGCCGAAATCGCCGAGGACTCTCCTGCAGATATTCAGCATGAAGACCTTGAAGAATGGCAAGACCAGCGCAAGAAAGCAATAGCTGAGCTTCGCAACCTAGATGACACCCAACCACTTTTGATCGGTGGATCAATTTTGCGCGATGCGGAAAAGATCACTGAAATTTTGAGTGATTAGAGAGACCCGCTACTAATTTGCGGTTACACCCGCAAATTACTCGTCCCAAATCCTGGCTCACTTACTTAGATAAAAAGAAAAGACACCCGAAGGTGTCTTTTCTTTTTAGTAGCGGGGACAGGATTTGAACCTGTGACC
>JBIIMD010000047.1:0-7791 GCA_044232525.1 Candidatus Nanopelagicales bacterium
CTCCACCCCGCGTCGGTTTTTCAAGGATACGCGAGGATTCCAGCCCAACCAAATCGCTAACTAGTTGATTGGCTTGGCGATGGATCCGGAGTAGCAACTGGGGATGGAGTTGGCGATGGTGCCAGACTCTCTCCCGCAATCTGACTACCAGCGGTGGTAGCACGATCTAGCGCCTCAGACAGTCGATCCTGCGCTTCACCGTAAGCCGTAAAGTCACCAGCAGCCAACGCCGCTATACCGTCGGTGTAGGCCTTGTTAGCGTCGATGATTGCCTTTGCCAGATCTTGTTCTGGCGTTGTGACAGGTGCAGCTGGAGCTTCGGGATCAACTGGTTCAACTGGAATTGTGGTTTGTCCAGTGAAAACCTTCTTCAGAGCGGTTTCCAAATCATCTTCGAAAGCAACCTTGGATCCGAAGGAAACAAGTACCTTACGGAGCAGTGGATATCCCTCACCTTGAGAAGCTCTAACATATACTGGCTCGAAGTACAGCAAGCCACCACCGACTGGCAACGACAGCAAATTACCAAGTACTACGTCTGACCCACCACTTCGCAACAACGAAAGTTGCTTAGCTACTTCTGGGTCAGATTCGAAGTTGTTCTGCACCTGACGAGGTCCAGGGATTGTCGTATTTCGCGGAAGTTGCAAAACTCGAATTGTTCCGTAGTCATCCCCATAATCAGAGTTAACCGACATAAACGCTGCCAAAGTTTGCCGCTTAGTCGGCGCATACGTAGTTGTTAGTGAGAAGGTAGGTGCCTCTTGATCTGGCATCTGCAACGTTAAGTAATAAGGCGGCTGAGCTTGACCAACAGTTGGCTTAGTTGGATCTTCTGGAACGATCCAGAAATCCTGACCAGAGTAGAAGGCCTGTGGGTCACCTACGTGGTACTTAGCAAGCACATCGCGCTGAACCTTGAACATATCTTCTGGGTAACGGATGTGATCGAGTACTCCAGCAGGGATTGCTGACTTTGGCTGAACTACACCTGGGAATGCTTTACTCCAAGTTTGTAGGATCGGATCTTTTTCATCCCATGCGTATACATTTACAGTTCCGTCATATGCATCCACAGTTGCCTTCACGGCATTGCGGATGTAAGTGATGTTTCCAGCGCTGAGTGGAATCGATTCGAATTGGGTGTTTACTGAATCCGCAGTTGCATCACGCAATGAAATACGAGCTGAGTACGGGAATTCATTTGTAGTTGTGTACCCATCAATGATCCATTGCACCTTGCCATCGATTACTGCTGGATATGGGTCACCGTCAAGAGTTAGCCACGGTGCAACTTTTGCTACCCGAGTCTTTGGATCACGATCGTAAAGAATTTTGGATTCCGACCCAATCTGATTTGAAAGCAAAATATTCGTCTCTTGATAGTTCAACGCAAAGATCGCGCGCTGAATCATGTTTCCGATTGGAACGCCGCCAGCACCTGAATAGGTGTTGTTGGTTTGACCGTTTTCACTCTTATCATCTGGGAAATCGAGTTCAATTGGTGGCTGGCTACCATCGCTACCAACAATTGAATAGCTCGGTGATTGCTCACCAAAATAGATTCGTGGCTGATCAATGTCTAGTTTGCCTGATGGAGGAATGTTGCTTTCGGCAAACTTTGGTGCGCCATCTGCCTCAGCTGTGTTCTCATAAGCCGCAACTACGCCGTAACCATGCGTGAAAACCATGTGGTCGTTAAACCAATTCCGTTGATCATCAGCTAAGCCATCAAGATTTACTTCACGAACTGCAATAACAGTTCCCCGCTTAACGCCATCGATTAAGTATCGGTCAACGTCAAGTGTGTCTGGGAATGCATAAAAACCACGAATCTGTTGCAACTGGCTAAAGGTTGGGGAATTCAAAGCTGGGTCTAACAATCGAATATTGGAAAGTGTGCCGGCATCCTCTGCCAAAGAAGCTAGGGATGGATTATCAATGGCTGCATAGTCAGTGAACTTAACATCATTTAAGTTGTAAGCCGACAAGGTCGAATCAATGTTTCGCTGAATGTAAGGAGCTTCACGCTGCAATTCCGAAGGCTTAACTTGGAACTGCTGAACGAAAGCTGGATACAAACCACCAATTACAAATGAAGCACCTAACATTGCGCCAAATGCAATGAATGGAAGTGACCAGCCATTTCTAAATATTGCGATAAAGAATAAAACTGCAGTCGCAAGAGCGATGTAAGTCAAAATAGTTTTTGCCGGAACCACTGCATTCACGTCTGTGTATTTAAGCCCAGTGATCAAGGCGTCAGATTTGGTTGCTAAAGAATACTTATCAATTGAGTAGGCGCCGGCCTTTAGCAAAGCTAAAGTTCCCAGGAAAAACATCAAGTGGCGACGAGCTGAATCTGTTGATTGCGAGATGCTTGTTTTCAAACCGCCATATACGTAGTGGATTACTAAGTTGACAATCAACGAAACAATTAAAATTGTGAAACCAAAGCCTAAGAAGAATCGCAGGAATGGAAGTTCGAATGCGTAGAAAGCAATGTCTTTACCAAACTGTGGATCAGTTTGCCCAAACGGAGTTGAGTTACTCCAAAGCAAGAATGTCTTCCATTGGCTTGCAGCTGACAATCCAGTCAGTACACCGAAAGCAATCGGACCTGCAATGAAAATTAGGCGCCGAAATGGATCTAGGCTCTCCCGGTACTTCTGTAACGCAAATTCTTCGGGCGTTGCTGGCAGATTAATCGGTCGAGAACGATACGCCAAGGTAGCGGCACCCCAAAGGCTAAGTGCAGTCAAAATAGCCAAAGCGAAGAACAGGATTGACCTGATTACTAACTGTTGGGTAAACACATCCGTGCGCCCAACCGACTTGTACCATTGCCAATCTGTATAAAAGCCAGCGAATATGGAAAACGCGACAAAAAGACCGGCTAGAACCGTAAGGGTTACACCGAGGGGGCTACGACGAGGGCGTTCTGAATTTATGCTCACCTAAATACCTTACGTTGAAATATCGCAATCCACATACGGCAGACTTACCCTATGGATTTTGCTTCAAACCTTGAGCCCTTGATTCGAGAGGTCGAAGACCACGTGGCTAGCGCTGGTTGGGATCAACCTGTGCGCCTATTTGCTCTAGTGCCCACAGCCAGTCTTCTTTCAGCCAATCCTGATTTGGCTAGCGAGCTGGGAATTAGTGCTGAAATGCCATTAACTTCGGTGGAGCAGGAAATCGAAGATGCTCTGGAATTGGACGAATTACTGGCAACTATCGCCTGGCCTGAAGATGTAGCCGGGGCAATTGTGGTTCTGGAGCGAATCGTTTTGCCACCTTCGGCAGAATCAGACCTGCCTTCAAACGATGATTCTGCGCTTGTGCAAGCTGCCTCCGACCATCCGGAACGCCGTGATGTTCGAATAGTTAGTGCGGTTTTGCGCACTGGCCAAAATCTAAATGCACTGCGCTATCGCACTCATGATTCAGCGGACGCAGTCGCCGTAGCACCGAATCTAGTTGCGCGACTTAATGATGCCGTAGCATCGACTTTTTCGGACTAGGCCATAGTTAGAAAAAGTTTTTGCAATTGTGCAGAAACTTCTTCGTGGTTCTTCTTGCCATCTGTTAGACATTCTTTAAGTCCGGCAGAAATCAAACTGAAAGCTGCTTTGTCAATCGCTTTAGAAACTGCAGCAAGTTGATTAACGATGTCTTCACAGGAACGACCTTCTTCGACCATGCGAAGAATTCCACCCATTTGACCCTCAGCTCTGCGGATTCGCTTAACAAAATCATCAAGAGCTAATTCATCTTCGACAACATGTGTTGGCTTCTTTGTAGCACTCATGCTTGCTCCCCTGTGTTTAATGGTGCACCCATCATTCGCCAGGAACCTGTGCCACCAGCAATGTTGACTACATCAAATCCTTGTTGCTCTAGGAACGCGCATGCCTGAGCAGATCGGCCGCCTGCTTCGCAGATTACATAGTGCTTGGTTGCCTTATCAATTTCATTGTTTCGAACCGGAACCGTAGAAAGCGGGATGTGCTTTGCGCCCGGAACATGTCCGTCAACGTATTCGTCCAACTCACGAACGTCAACTACTGATACGTTTTTGTAGATAGCCATTAACTCGACGGCTGAAATCTCTTGCATCACTTTCCTCGATTCCTTGGGGTGTAATTAGTTTAAGCGTTTGTTGACTGAGTCTGCTGTTTCGCAATTTCGTTGCGAACTTCATCCATGTCCAGTACTTCCACAGCATCAAGCAATTCGTTGAAAGCTGGAGCAGAGAGTGCGCCCGGTTGGCTAAAGACCAGGATTCCATCGCGGAATGCCATCAGAGTCGGGATTGAAGTGATGTTTGCTGCAGCAGCGATCTCGCGCTGTGCTTCAGTATCTACTTTGCCAAACTTGATGTGCTCGCGTTCAGCTGAAGCAGCTTCGAATACTGGCCCAAACATGCGGCATGGGCCACACCATTCTGCCCAAAAATCAACGAGCACGATACCTGATCCAGTAACGGTTGCTTCGAAATTTTCTTTAGTTAACTCTAGAGTTGCCATCATGTTTCCTTATCTATTCACTTCGTCTAATTTAGGTTCTTCTATAACTTTCTTTGGCCTTGGCAAACTGCACTGAGCTTCATTTACCAAACGCTTGCGCAGGGCGTACATCAAAAGCAAAAGTCCAGCGGCACCAAGGTAAGGCTGGACTGGACCAAAGTACTGAATCGCTCCGGTTGAACCAAGCGCAATAAGCACCAACTTGTTGCAGACCGGGCAGCCAACAGCTAAGTACGCAAGGAAGCCACCGATTGAACCAACTTTCGCTGAGCTCTCATCTGTAATAACTGCATCCATTCGCACGTAGGTAGCAAAGAGCATGCCTGAAAGCACAGAAGTTGCGATTAGCACTGGCATGGACCATGCAGTCACTCCGACCGCTCTACCGAATACTGGATTTTCGATAACTGCAGTCGGGATTCCAATCACAAAAAATGTTGCGATTGCCACAACAAATGCGGTGACCCACCTCTTAGCGGGCCACAACATTACTGCTGTTAAGCAAGTCGGGGTCATTAGCGTCCTAGTAGCTTTGCAAAGAATGATGATTTTTCACCAGAAGCTGAAGCTTCCTTTTTCTTTGAGGCACAATCGCAACGATTGCTCATTGGCACGCCCGCGAACACCATATCTAAGTGTTGGCCACAGCCACTGTATGTAACCTTGCCGCACTTACGGCAATTAACTCGACTACACATCTGATTTCCTTTTTCTATTAGTTAATTGATTAAAAGTTTTATTGAACTACTGGTCCGCCAGCCGCTTCCCAATCGATGATTCCGCCCTGCATGTCATACATGTCCGTGAAACCAAGTTCTGCCATTTCATTAGTGGCTACAGCCGAACGATTAGCGCTGCGGCAATAGACAGCGACTGTTGCATTCTTGTCTAGCTTTGAAACTTCGCTGGAAAAATTAGAATCTGCAATGTTGATGTTGATTGCATTAGCAATATGTCCAGCATTGAACTCTTCTGGGGTGCGAACATCCAGGATGATTACGCCTGGTTGCGCAATTACTTCACTGAACTCGACTGGATCTACTTTCTTGGTGACTTCATTGCTACTAGAGCAACCGGCCAAGAGACCTACGGATGCAATGGCTGCTGCTGCCAGTGATGCTGCCTTCTTCATTTAACTTCCCCTTTAATCTGGTATTGGTTAACTATAACATACCCCTAGGGGTATACTAAAACATCTGAGGATCCTTGATGTTATTTATGGAGAATGTTTTGAAAAATGCGGCACAGAAGTGGGCGACAGATCTAGCTGAATGGGCAATACCTGAACACATAATTGCTCAAGCACCAGAATCCCCGTGGATACATCCGCCTGCAATGTTTACCTTGCCCAATGAGATACCAGACAGTCCTTCCCATGAACGCGCTCGCGAGGCTATGCCTAGTGGTGGAAGTGTCTTAGACATAGGTTGCGGTGGTGGTATCGCCGCATTTGCAATAGCACCGCCAGCCGGAACTGTTATCGGCGTTGATCATCAGGATGAAATGCTCACAATGTTCGCTGACTCTGCAAACGCAAAAGGGTTCGAACACCAAGAAGTCCTCGGAGACTGGCCCGATGTGTCACCTCAAACTCCAAAAGCACATGTTGTTACCTGCCACCACGTGGTGTACAACGTCGCTCAAATTGAATCATTTCTCAAGGCACTAGATTCACATGCCACAAAGCGGGTAGTTATCGAACTACCCCAACAGCATCCACTTTCGACTATGCGTGATTCTTGGAAACACTTTTGGAATCTAGAGCGCCCAGTAAATCCGACTCCCCAAGATTTGATTGCAGTGCTGGCCGAAATGGGAATAACTGCCAATTTGGAGTTGTGGCAGGGTCCCAAACTCCGACCACTCAACATCGAAGACGAAGTTCGCTTTCTTCGAATTCGACTATGTCTAGATAGTTCACGGGACCCTGAAATAAAGCAGTTCTTGGAAGCCCAGAAACCAGTGGAATCTCGCGCTTTGGCCACTATCTGGTGGGATATCAAAATATAGATACCCCCTAGGGTATACACTTAAACCACAACGTGGAGGAATCATGTCATTAACCGTTATTAATTTGGATACGCCAACGTTAGGTGACCGCTCATACATCGCGCATGATGGAAAGATCGCATTAGCGGTGGACCCACAGCGCGACATTGATCGCGTAGAGGCAATTCTTGATCGCGAAGGTCTGACCCTAGGTGGAGTTGTTGAGACTCACATGCACAATGACTACGTTTCTGGCGGCTTAGTACTTGCCCAGAAGTATGGTGCAAAGTACATCGTTAGCGAAATGGATCCCGTTACATTCGAACGTGTAACAGTTACAGACAAACAAATCGAAGCAATTGGCGATTTCGCAGTGCAAGCAATCCATACTCCAGGACATACCTTCACTCACATGTCATATGCCCTACTTGATGGTGCAGAAAAAGCTCATGGTGTTTTCACAGGTGGCTCGATGTTGCACGGTTCAACAGGTCGTCCCGACTTACTAGGCATGGATAAAGCTCGGGAGCTTGCCGGACTCCAACATGGATCGCTTAATCGTCTTGCTGAAATGCTCGAAGATGGCGTGAATGTTCATCCGACCCATGGCTTTGGATCTTTCTGTGCAGCAACAGCTACTTGTGGAGATTCTTCAACTATCGCTGATGAGAAGAAAACCAATCCGGCGCTTCTGCTCGAGAAGGAAGCCTACATAGTTCAGACTCTTGCTGGTTTGGATGTTTTCCCTGCTTACTACAAGCACATGGGACCTGCGAATCATGCCGGCCCAGGACCAATTGATCTTTCTGAGTTGGCTCGGATGTCCACTGAGGAAGTAATGAAGGCGATGAAGTCTGGTGCGTGGATCGTTGATCTTCGCACAAGAAGTTCATGGGCAGCCGCGCATGTTCCGGGAACTATGTCATTTGGTATCGATGGTTCGATGGCAACTTACTTCGGTTGGATGTTCCCGTATGAGAAGCAGCTAGTTCTAATGTCCGACAAAGCATCTGACATTGCCGAGGCCCAGCGCGAATTGGTTCGCATTGGAATCGATCGACCTTCCGGATCTTTCGTTGGCGACGTTGCCGAATTTGGTGATTCAAAGTCCACTCGTGCAGTTAGCTTCAAGGATGTTCCTGCAGTCATTGGAACTCCTGGTGTGTATGTCCTTGATGTTCGTCGTTCAAGCGAGCGCGAGGCTTCCCACATTGAACCGTCACTTCACATCCCACTTCACGAACTTGAGGGTCGGGTTAATGAGTTGCCTGCC
>JBIIMD010000075.1:0-5278 GCA_044232525.1 Candidatus Nanopelagicales bacterium
TGTGGGATTTGGATCGTGAATTTGCCACAGGTGGATTTGGTGGTCGTCCTTTCGCCATGCTTCGCGACATCCTAGGAACTCTTCGTGACGCTTACTGCCGCACAATCGGCATCGAATACATGCACTTACAAGATCCCGAGCAGCGCAAGTGGATTCAGGATCGCCTGGAACGTAAGCAAGACAAAGTCGATCGCGATGAACAGCTTCGGATTCTGCGCAAGCTAAATGAAGCCGAAGCGTTTGAAAGCTTTTTGCAAACAAAGTACGTGGGACAAAAGCGCTTCAGTCTTGAAGGTGGCGAAAGTGCGATTCCTTTCGTTGATCAGATCTTGATCGAAGCAGCCAAAGACGGTCTAGATGAAGTTTGTATTGGTATGCCACACCGTGGCCGACTAAACGTTTTGGCGAACATTGCCGGAAAGAGTTACGGTCGAATTTTCAATGAATTTGAAGGTAACTACGGCGAAGAGTCAGTGCAAGGTTCTGGCGATGTTAAGTATCACTTGGGAACTAAGAGTACTTACAAAGCAGCTGGTGGCGACGAAGTAAAGGTATACCTTGCCGCAAACCCATCGCACTTAGAAGCAGTTAATCCAGTTCTTGAAGGCATTGTTCGCGCAAAACAAGACATCATTGTTCAAGCTCAGGGAGACAGTAAGGACAGGTACTCGGTATTGCCGCTACTTATGCACGGTGATGCCGCGTTTGCTGGTCAAGGTGTGGTTGCCGAAACGCTTCAGATGAGTCAATTGCAGGGTTACCGAGTTGGTGGCACGATTCACTTGGTAATTAACAATCAAGTTGGTTTCACAACATCGCCTCGATACAGTCGCACCAGTGTTTACTCAACAGACGTAGCTCGCACAATTCAAGCCCCCGTATTCCATGTCAATGGCGATGACCCAGAGGCTGTAGTACGTGTTGCGCAACTGGCTTACGACTTCCGCCAGGCCTTTCATAAAGATGTTGTTATTGACTTAGTTTGCTACCGACGTCGTGGACATAACGAAGCTGATGATCCATCATTAACTCAGCCACTTATGTACGACATCATCGATCAGAAGCGTTCGGTTCGAAAGCTTTACACCGAAGCACTTGTCGGTCGTGGTGACATCACTTTGGAAGAAGCTGAGGCTGCTCTTAAGCATTATCAAGACGAACTTGAAGGTGTTTTCCAGGCCACCAAATCTGAATCTGCAGAACACTTCAACTCTTCGGCATCTGAGGTTATTTCCCATGGTCAGCAAACTTTGGCACCACAGACACCCACTTGGGAGGTTCCGACGGCGATCAGTCGTGAAGTTATTGATCGTGTGGTTGCCAGCCAAACAAATATGCCAGAAGGATTCACAGTCCATCCACGCTTAGCTCCACAATTAGCTCGCCGGGCCGAGATGGTTGCAACTGATGCGATTGATTGGGGTATGGGCGAAGCATTAGCAATCGGATCATTGCTTACCGAAGGCACTGTGATTCGCCTAGCTGGTCAAGACAGTCGCCGCGGAACCTTTGGCCATCGTCACGCTGTCATTGTTGATAAGAAAACCGGCTGGCAGTACAAGCCACTTAAGACATGTTATGAAGCTGGCGCCAAACTGGATGTTTACGATTCCTTGCTAAGCGAATACGCAGCAATGGGATTTGAATACGGATACTCAGTCATTCGCCCAGAGGCGTTAACTATTTGGGAAGCCCAATTCGGTGATTTCGCAAATGGTGCGCAAACCATCATTGATGAATACATAACAACCGGTGAGCAAAAATGGGCGCAAAAGAGCAGCGTTGTTCTATTACTTCCTCATGGTTATGAAGGTCAAGGTCCGGATCACTCTTCGGCCCGTGTCGAACGCTTCTTGCAACAATGTGCGCAAGACAACATCACAGTTGCCATGCCAACGACTCCAGCAAGTTTCTTCCACTTGTTGCGCTGGCAAGTTAAGTCAACTTTGACCCGACCACTTGTGGTGTTTACACCTAAGTCTTTGCTACGGGCAAAGTTTGCAACTTCGAAAGTTAGCGACTTCACTGAAGGTACTTTCAAGGCAATCATTGGTGACACGACGGTAAATCCAGATGATGTGACTTCAGTATTGCTGTGTAGCGGAAAGGTCTACTACGACCTAGTTGCCGAGCGAGAAAAGCAAGGCCGGAAAGATGTGGCAATTGTTCGACTCGAACGTCTTTACCCATTGCCTGCAATCACTTTGCCGCCAGAACTTGATCGCTACAAAAACCTCAAGAATGTTCGCTGGGTTCAAGAAGAGCCTGCGAATCAAGGTGCGTGGAGTTTCATGGCAATGAATTTGCCCGCTTTGATTAATCGCGCGATCACCGGCATCTCCCGCCCGGCTTCTAGTTCACCAGCCGTTGGCTCACACCATCGCAGTGAACTAGAACAGCAAGCGCTCGTTGCACAGGCATTTAGCTAGTCGGACAGCTCGGAAGGACTGATTATGTACTTTACTGACCGAGGAATCGAAGAGCTAGAAAAGCGACGTGGCGAGGAAGAAGTTACGTTTGAATGGTTAGCGGAACGTATGCGGGAATTTGTTGATACTTTTCCTGATTTTGAAGTACCAACTGAGCGACTAGCAACTTGGCTGGCTCGTCTCGATGATGATGAGGAAGTCTGATGCGCGCTGTAGTTGCAGTAAGTGGAAACCTAGAAAATCCATTTGAAGGATTTTCGATTTGTGATCATCCAGATCCAGTTGTACCTGAAGGCTGGGTGCGAGTTGCCATAAAGGCTGCTGCGATTAATCACCATGACGTTTGGACTCTTCGCGGTGTCGCAACTGCTCCAGAAAATCTTCCAATTGTTCTTGGCTCGGATGCAGCCGGAACTCTAGATGACGGAACCGCTGTAATTGTCCATGCTGTTTTGGGCGATCCTTCTAAAGGTGATGAAACCCTGGATCCGAAGCGATCACTGCTGAGTGAAGTGCACGATGGCACCCATGCTGAGTATGTAACCGTTCCGGCATACAACGTAATTCCAAAACCTGATTTCCTTTCCTTTGAAGAAGCTGCCTGCTTACCTACTGCTTGGCTCACTGCATACCGAATGCTTTTCACAAAATCTGGTTTGAAGAAGGGTGACACAGTACTTATTCAAGGAGCAGGCGGTGGTGTTGCAACTGCACTCATTCAACTTGCCAATGCGGCTGGCTTCGTTACCTGGGTAACTTCCCGAGACGAAGCAAAGCGCGAATATGCAAAGTCCATCGGCGCAAGTGAAGCCTTTGAATCCGGTGCGCGCTTGCCTGGAAAAGTTGACGCCGTAATGGAAAGTGTTGGCGAAGCAACATGGTCACACTCCATGCGAAGCCTTCGACCTGGCGGAAAAATCGTAATCTGTGGGGCAACTAGTGGTGCTAATCCCCCAGCCGATTTAAATCGTTTGTTTTTCTTGCAGCTAGAAGTAGTTGGCTCCACAATGGGAACTCGCGTTGAGTTTGAAGGTTTGCTTAAGTTCCTAGGTGAAACAGGACTACGTCCACACATCCAAAAAGTTTTTTCTCTCGAAGATGCCAAGCAGGGTTACGAACTCATGGAACAGGGCGAAATCCAAGGAAAGCTTGTAATAGTCCCGTAAGTCGTTGCTTAATTGGACAAATAAAGTAACTTAAATCAATTGAATTGACGTACCGCTAAGTACGCTTGAGTTATGAGCAAACTAACGATTCCAGGCCTACGTCGATTCAATTTGATTGCAGGCGTTGTGCACTTGTTGCAGATGGTGGCAGTCCTTGCGCTATCAACAGATTTCAGTCTTCCAGTAACGGCCACATACATGGCCGGTCCGCCTGGGTCGGTGTATTCCGATCCGGTAGTAATTTTTGAAACACCACTTGCCTTGATGGTGGCACTGTTCCTTGGACTTTCGGCACTCGCTCATTTCATTGTTGCTAGCCCACAATTCTTTAGTCGTTACGGCAAGGGCTTAGAAGAAAAGCGCAACTACTTCCGTTGGGTTGAGTATTCAATCAGCTCGTCCGTGATGATCGTTTTGATTGCACAGATTACTGGCATCGCAGATGTGACTGCACTGGTTGCAATCTTTGGTGTAAATGCATCGATGATTCTTTTTGGTTGGTTACAAGAGAAATACGAACAGCCAGGAAACGGCGGCTGGGTTCCTTATATTTTTGGTTGCATCACAGGTATGGTTCCGTGGTTGGCAGTTGCGATTTACGTAATTTCTCCGGGTAACCCATCCGATGCAAGTGCACCTGCATTTGTGTATGGAATTATTGTGACCATCTTCGTATTGTTTAATTCATTTGCTTGGGTTCAATACAAGCAATACAAAGCCAAAGGTAAGTGGAGTAACTACTTGCACGGTGAGCGGATTTACATTGTGTTGAGTTTGGTTGCAAAGTCACTGCTAGCTTGGCAGATCTTTGCAAACACGCTTATCCCTGTTTGATTCGTCCTGGATTAGGCCAGAGTCGATAGGTTACCGAGCCCAAGACATCGTCGTGTGGGATTAATCCATACGTTCTGGAATCTGTGCTGACTAAATCATTGTCGCCTTGCGCGAAAATCCCGTCTGTTTCGATTCGCAGTATGCGCTTTACATCAAACTGCCCGGCGCGTTCGAAAACCACGATGTCGCCTATGACTATTGGCCCATCCGTGCGCACAAGTAAGCGCTCGCCGGGGGCCAGGGTAGGAACCATGCTCAAGCCCGAAACAACTGCCATTCGATAACGCATATTCCTATTGTTCCAGCCCTAATCTGCACGCTGGAACCAGCGGCGGTAATCTTTAGGTACGCGGACATCCGCTATATCTTCGGAGGAATTATGAAGCTTTTCGCATCAACAATTGCAGTGAATGCTCACTGCGACCTACCTTGTGGCATCTACGACCCAGCTCAGGCTCGGATCGAAGCACTTTCTGTTAAGGCCTGCATGGAGAAGTACCACGCATCCGATGATGCAGACTTCAAAGCCCGCGCAGTTGCTATCAAGGAAGAGCGCTCACACCAAGTTAAGGAACACCTTTGGGTTCTTTGGACTGACTACTTCAAAGCCCCACACTTCGAGAAGTATCCAAATCTAAATGGACTTTTCAACGAAGCTACAAAGCTTGCTGGCGCCGGTGGCACCAAGGGAACAAACGATGTAGCAGTTGCAGACCAGTTGATCGCAAAGATCGACGAAATTGCAGCAATCTTCGCTGATTCAAAGAAGTAGAAACCTAACTTATGATTTTGGTGCGAGAGGCAACGCCGGAAGACGTAGCCCAAATGCACCAAATGATTAATGAATTA
>JBIIMD010000128.1:0-3990 GCA_044232525.1 Candidatus Nanopelagicales bacterium
GCAGGTCTTGCTGAAATGTTTTCGCTGCCTGCTGGTTATGAAGTTGTCATTGGAAACGGTGGCACTACGGCTTTCTGGGAGATCGCGACTTTTGGATTGCTACGAGATCGCGCCCAGTTCTTAACTTTTGGTGAGTTCGGTTCGAAATTTGCCAGCAGCGCCAAAGCTGCACCATTTCTTGGCGAGCAATCCGTAATCAAGAGTGAGCCAGGCGATGCGCCCGAGTTTTCCGCTGCCGCAGGCCTTGATGCCTACTGCACACCACATAACGAAACTTCCACCGGCGTTGCCATCCCCCCAGTTCGTCCAGCCGGGGCTGATAAAGATGCCCTAGTTCTAATTGATGCCACATCTGGTGCTGGTGGTTTACCAGTTGATTTTTCCCAAGTTGATGTTTACTACTTCAGCCCACAAAAATGCTTCGCATCCGATGGTGGATTGTTTGTGGCGATCATATCGCCGGCTGCAATTGCTCGCGCTGAAGAAATCAAAGCATCAGGTCGTTACATTCCAGCGTTCTTGGATTTGATGACTGCAATTGAAAACTCTCGTTTGGATCAGACCTATAACACTCCTGCACTTGCCACGATCTTGATGATGAACGAACAAATCAAATGGTTCAACGCAAACGGTGGTTTGGATTGGTGTGTTTCGCGCACCAAGGAATCTTCGGATGCGATTTATGACTGGGCTACTGCCAGTTCTTACGCAACACCTTTTGTCACAGACCCTGCAAAGCGCAGTCAGGTTGTTGCCACGGTTGATTTCGATGAATCGATCGATGCTGAAGTTGTGGCAAAGGTTTTGCGCGCAAATGGTGTGGTTGATACCGAGCCGTATCGAAAGCTAGGCCGCAATCAACTTCGCATTTCGGTCTTTCCAGCTGTTGAGCCTAGTGATGTTCGACAATTACTTAAGTGCATCGATTTTGTCATCGCCAAGCTAACTGCGTAATTAACTTCAGTACAGTTAGTCAGTGACCTTACGCCGCCCAGTTCGAGATAAAACCACCTGGATCTCGTATCTGCAAGCAACTTGTTTTGGTTGGTTCATTTTTGGATTTGGCGGAACTTTGCAGTTCTTGCGCGAAGATCTAGATCTTTCCCGCACTGTGGTTTCGTTTCATTCCCTTGCAATGTCGGTTGGTTCCGTAACTGCAGGCCTTGCCACTGGCGCGATCATTAAGCGAACCGGTCGAGGCTTAATGCTTCGATACGCATCAATTTTGCTTGCTACTGGAATTTTGTTTTTCACACTCGGTCAATCTTTGCCATTCACTTTGATTGGTGTTGCATTAACAACTTGCGCTGGATCCCTAATCATTCAGGGCACTGCGTCTTATCTGGCTTACCAACAAAAACAAGCAGCGCCCGCTGCCATTAGCGAACTGCATGCAGTAGCTTCCTCGATTGGATTGCTCGCACCTGTCATGGTTGGCGTGGGGGTGACTGTTGGATGGGGTTGGCGTCCAGGCATTCAAGTGGCTGCTGTTGGTGTTCTAATCATTGAATTGCTTCGTGGCAAAAATACTGACGCCTACGGGCCACGGGCAAGTGATGATGAATCATCTGATCATCATGATCTACCTGGTGCGCTACCAAGTCTTTTCTGGTGGTCTTGGTTAGTACTTGTTTTCACTGCTAGCGTTGAATTTTCAATGTTGCTGTGGGCGCCAGAAGTCTTGACAACTCAAGGTGGACTCACCAAAGGTGCCAGCGCAGCAGCCTTAGCCACGATTGCAGGTGGCATGTCAGTTGGGCGATTGGTTGGTGCTCGACTAACCTCGCGAATTGATTCTGAGTTTTTGTATCGGGGCGCTTTAATTCTTTCGTTTGTTGGATTCCTGGGCTTTTGGCTGACAACTTCAGCAACCATCATGCTGATTTCACTGACGATTACCGGTTTAGGAATGTCACTGCATTTTCCATTTGGATTCGAGCGAGCACTTCGCGCCAGTGGTGGTCGAGCAGATCGCGGTGGCGGCAAACTCTCGATTGGTACCGGTTTTGCCAGCGGTGTTGCCCCATTTGCACTCGGCGCATTAGCTGATCAAATTGGAATTCAAGGCGCGTATGTAATTGTGCCGATTTGTTTGGTGTTTGCAATCACGATCGCAAGCCTGCGACCTGTGAAGTAACACCTGTAAATAGTTAAGACTTCTTATAGGTAAGGAACGACGGCTGCAGCCAACACAGCAAAGAAGAAACTAACAAGTACAACGATTGTGACGATGCGACGCGTGCGTGGATTCATGCCTTAACAATAACTCATGATCTAGCCAATTCGGACGTGGCCTAGATCCGAAAGTTAAAACATCTGGACATAGCAATGGGGCGCACCGTTTTTCACAGTGCGCCCCAAAGACTTTGTTTTTACAAGCCGAACAATCCCTTTAGCGGATTGACTGCGAAGTAGATCAGGAATGCTGCGGCGATAATCCACATCAATCCTGAAACTTCCTTTGACTTGCGCTGCGCGATCTTGATAGCAACGAAGGTAACCATACCTGCGCCGATACCGTTTGTGATCGAGTATGTGAATGGCATCAAGATGATTGTCAAGAACGAGGGAATCGCTATTGCATAATCGTCAAATGGGATGTGACGAATTTGGGTCATCATCAAGAAGCCCACGATAACCAAGGCTGGTGCAGCTGCTTCGTAAGGAACAATCTTGGTCAGCGGTGCAATAAACATCGCTAATAAGAACAAAGTTCCCGTTACCAAGCTGGCAATACCAGTGCGAGCACCATCGCTGATGCCTGATGCTGATTCGATGTAAGCGGTATTGGATGAAGTACCAGCCAAACCACCTGCGATTGCAGCAACTGAGTCAACAGCGAGGATTTCACCAAGGTGTTCAACTTCGCCATCTTCCGACATCAAGTCAGCTTCATTAGCCAAGCCTGTGACAGTTCCGATGGTGTCGAAGAAGTCACTGAGCAAAAGCGAGAACACTGCAAGACCTGCAGCTAGAACACCGATTGCACTGAAAGCACCAAAGATGTCGAAGTCAAACAATGGAGTTGGATCGACATAACCAATTAAGGTTTCTGGAATTGCCGGAACGTTTAGATTCCAACCAGTTGGGTTCTCTAGACCAGGTGTACCTGGATCCGTATTTGCACTACCAATCTTTTGCGTGGTCTCAAGAACTACGGCTAGCACCGTGGTGGATAGCAAACCGATCAAGATAGCAGCACGCTTGCGAAGCGCAACCAAGATAACGGTAACCATAAGACCGAATACGAATGTGAAGATTGGCCAACCTGCAAGTTCGCCAAATACCGCAAAGCCGATTAATGGAACGCCCGGACGAGTGATTCCAGCATCAACCAAACCGATAAGTGCGATGAACAAACCGATGCCTGCGCCGATTGAATACTTCAGCGCATCTGGCACTGCATGGAATACCGCTGTGCGGAATCCCGTCAGAACCAAAAGCAAAACGATTACGCCTTCGATGACAACAAGGCCAAATGCCTGCGGCCAAGTCATGAACGGAGCTAGGCCAAAGGCCAAGAATCCGTTAAGTCCAAGACCAGCAGCGATAGCGATAGGGAAACGTCCGAGCACGCCCATAAAGATTGTCATGATGCCTGCAACAAGCGCAGTAGCT
This sequence comes from Candidatus Nanopelagicales bacterium, assembly GCA_044232525.1. Lineage (GTDB taxonomy): Bacteria > Actinomycetota > Actinomycetes > S36-B12 > UBA5976 > UBA5976. Next base: position 3,619 of record JBIIMD010000128.1, read on the forward strand.
GCTGCTACCAACGAAATTGCTACACCAATATCTTGGCCACCACCTGGGAAATTCCCATTGATGTCCTTGGCGGTACCGACGATAAGTGGGTTGAGTACCACGATGTATGCCATGGTCACGAACGTGACAATGCCACCGCGTACTTCAGTCCCGAGATTGGAGCCACGCTCGGTCATGTGGAAATAGCGATCCCATGCCGGTGTGCTCGATGTCTTTGTAGTGGTTTCCATAACGACACGCTAGTGTCCTACTTGTGGGTATTAGTGCAGACTCTCTCAACGAGTTTGAGTCAGGTTCCGATAAGGGTGGCCAAGAAAAGCAACTTACGCCACTTGAAGTAAATGGAATCACAGCAGTAACAATAGGCACAGG
>JBIIMD010000076.1:0-5270 GCA_044232525.1 Candidatus Nanopelagicales bacterium
CGCCGTTATCGCGCACAATACCTTTAGGTTTTCCAGTTGTGCCCGAGGTGTACAAAATGTAAAGCGGATCAGTGGCTGCAACCGATACACATTCGGCAGGTTCTGCCATAGACATAGCATCTTTCCAGTCCATGTCTAGTGGCCCAAGTTCAACTGGGTGTTGCTCGCGCTGCAAAATGATGCATCGACTCGGCTTATGAATTGCCAAGGCAATCGACTCATCGAGCATTGGCTTGTATTCCACAACTCGAGTTGGCTCTAGGCCACACGAAGCGGACACGATTACTTTTGGTTTCGCATCATCGATGCGTGCTGCTAGCTCGGCTGGAGCAAAGCCCCCGAATACAACCGAGTGAACTGCGCCCAATCTGGCACAAGCCAGCATGGCAATTAAGGCTTCAGGCACCATAGGCATATAGATGACGACGCGATCCCCTTTTTCTACGCCTGCCATGCGCAAGGCGCCGGCAAACCGCGCTGTCTTTTCAAGCATTTGGGCGTAAGTCAAAATAGCTGACTTACCGGTGATAGCACTTTCGTGAATTACGGCAGGTTGATCTGCCCGACCATCAATAACGTGGCGATCCAGCGCGTTATAGCAAGTGTTCAACATGCCATCTGAAAACCAGCGATACAACGGAACATTGCTGTCATCCAAAACAACTTTTGGAGATTTATCCCATTTAACTAATTTGGCAGCTTCGCCCCAGAATCGTGCTGGGTCACTCAAGCTTTGGTCGTAGGCCTGCTGGTAACTGCTCATAGGAAGTGTCTACCACTAATGGGTTTTGTGCGAGCCAGAAGGTGCCAGAAAGTATTAGTCCTTCGTGGCTGCGGCAAGCTGACCACAAGCACCATCAATGTCACGACCGCGCGTATCACGCACGGTAACTGGGACACCGTGACTCTTTAAGCGACGGACGAATTCGTCTTCATCCTCTGGACGCGATGCGGTCCACTTGGAACCCGGTGTTGGGTTTAACGGGATGAGATTAACGTGCACCAAATTACCTGCAAGTTTTTCACCCAAAAGATCAGCTCGCCAGGCTTGATCGTTAATGTCCTTGATCATTGCGTACTCGATTGAGATTCGACGGCCAGTTTTATCTGCGTAATACCAGGCGGCATCCAAAACTTCTTGCACCTTAAATCGAGTATTGATTGGAACCAAGGTGTCTCGCAATTCATCATCTGGAGCATGCAAAGAAACAGCAAGCGTTACCGGGATACCTTCTTCAGCTAACTGACGCATGCGCGGAACTAAACCAACCGTTGAAACTGTGATGCCACGCGCTGACATACCAAAACCGGCTGGTGCTGGTTCAGTTAGTCGCCGAATCGCACCTATGACGCTGTTGTAATTGGCCATTGGTTCACCCATGCCCATAAACACCAAGTTGTTTACGCGGCCAATGCCACCTTCAATTTCGCCCTTAGCTAATGAACGTGCGCCGGCTAAAACCTGTTCCACAATTTCAGCAGTGGACAAGTTGCGAGTCAGACCACTCTGGCCCGTAGCGCAGAACGGGCAGTTCATGCCACATCCGGCTTGTGAAGAAATGCACATCGTGGTTCGGTCGGTGTAGCGCATGAGAACACTCTCAACAAGTACACCATCGAAGAGTTTCCAAACTTGCTTAACTGTGGTTCCGTTATCGCACTTAAGTTCCCGAATGCTTGTCATTAAATCCGGAAACAGTAAATCCTTTACAGCCTCACGCATATTTGCTGGCACATCAGTCCAGGAAGCCGTGTCATTGTTAAGTCGCTGGTACCACTGACGAGAAAACTGATCTGCCCGAAACCCTGGTAATCCAAGTTCAACGACTTGAGCCTTGCGCTCTTCAACAGTCCAATCGGACCAATGTTTAGGTGGTTTTGGTCGCTTTGGTTCGACCATAATCAATTCACCGGGTGCAGGCATGCCTTTAGCCTAGGGGCAGATTGCTAGTTAGAGAAAAAATCCAAATAGTAGCCACGCCATGAAGGCATTAATGACTAACGAATCAAGTCGATCCATTACGCCACCATGTCCTGGCAGCAAAGAACCCATGTCCTTGATGCCCAGATCGCGCTTAATCATTGATTCAACTAGATCGCCAATGGTTGCAGTCAGCATCATCACAAAGCCAACGATTGCACCCTCCCACCAAGGTTGATCAAATACGTAAACCCACAGCACTACTCCAACAATTAACTGAAGAACAAGTGCACCGACAAAGCCTTCCCATGATTTCTTTGGAGAAATCTTTGGTGCCATTGGATGTTTGCCAAAAATCGCACCTGCCGCATAGCCACCTAAATCAGTAGCAGCAGTTAGCAGAATAAATGCCAAGACTTTCCAGGCGCCATCTGTTTGAGTAGACAAAAGCACGGCAAAGCCAGCGAATAGCGGAGCGTAAACCAAAGTAAATATCGATCGTGTTACATGGTGAACGTAAGCCTCTTGGCCATCTAGTAGACGAATTGTTAGAACTAATAGTGCGCTTGCTCCGAACGCAGCAAGTAAACCTTCGACTCCAGACACCGCAGCAGCTACCACAATCGATGGCGCCAAGATCTGCAGCAATATGCTCATGCGGTCAGAAAGGCCAACCGCAAGTGCCTTACCTAACTCTCGAACTGCAAGCATGGCCGCGAAGGCAACCAGGATGGCAAAGAATCTAATGTCAATGAATAGTGATGCAATAACAGTTGCCAAGAGTCCAAGACCAACTGCAGTAGCTACCGGTAAATTTCTTCCGGCTTTACCATAATCGGTTTGGTTTGACGTCATTGACTAAACCTCTAGAAGTTCAGCTTCTTTGTGCTTTAGCATGTCGTCAATATGGGCAACAGCCTTTGTCGTTAAATCTTCTAGTGCTTTTTCTGCGCGAGCAACTTCGTCTTTACCGGTATCGCCATCTTTAGCCATTTTTTCAAGGGCTTCTTTCGCGCTTCGACGAATATTGCGAATCGCAATTCGGGCGTCCTCGGCTTTGGCTTTAGCAACCTTGATGAACTCTTTGCGGCGCTCTTCCGTTAGTTGTGGGAACGGTACGCGAACAATTGCGCCATCATTTGAGGGATTAACACCTAAGTCAGAGTCGCGAATCGCGCGCTCGATTGCGCCCAGTGCGGACTTATCAAACGGCGTAACGACTGCTACCCGTGGTTCTGGAGTCTGAATCGAAGCCACTTGCTGCAACGGTGTTGGAGTTCCGTAATACTCCACCATGATTTTGGAAAACAGTGCCGCGTTAGCACGACCGGCACGAATTGTGGTGAATTCTTCTCGGGTTACTTCAGTTGCCTTTGCCATCTTTTCTTCGGCATCTTTTAAGGTCTCATTAATCATGTCTACTCAAATCCTCTAGCGACTGGTCTTAATTAGGGTTCCGACTTTTTCTCCGCGAACTGCACGAGCAATGTTGCCATCAACTAACAAATTGAAAACCACGATAGGCAGATCATTGTCGCGGCAAAGGCTAATCGCTGTAGCATCAGCAACTTTAAGATTCTGCGTTAAGACATCATCGTGACTTAAGTTTTCATAGCGCTTAGCTGAGGCATTAGTGCGTGGGTCATCGTCGTAAACCCCATCGACTCCCTTGGCCATCAATACAACTTCACAGCCAATTTCTAGTGCGCGCTGGGCGGCGCAACTATCAGTGCTGAAGTAAGGAGTACCAAGTCCGGCGCCAAAGATAACTACGCGACCCTTTTCCAAGTGACGCACGGCGCGACCTGGAATGTAAGGCTCGGCAACTTGACTCATTGGGATTGCAGTTTGTACTCGAGTGGCAACACCTTGCTTTTCGAGGAAATCTTGAAGCGCTAGGCAGTTCATGACGGTGCCGAGCATACCCATGTAGTCAGCTCGGGCTCGATCCATACCGCGCTCAGCAAGTTGCGCACCACGGAAGTAATTGCCACCTCCGATCACGACTGCGACTTCGGCACCAGATTGAACAACTCCGGCAATTTGGCGAGCGATGTCATTTACAACGTCAGGATCTACGCCAAGTTTTCCTTCGCCAGCAAAGGCTTCACCGGAAAGCTTTAAAAGTACGCGCTTCCAGCCGCCCTGCGGAACACCGGGCCAGATTTCGGATTTATTGGATGCACTCACGACCTCAATCTTGCCTTACTTGCCATTGAAAGTCTGCATTACCCCCTATAACTACCCCCATAAATCTTTCCCCACAAAATACTTTTGGCGCTATCCCACCGGCTGGATCACAGTCGGGAGGTAGCGCCAAAAGAGGCTAGGGATTGCTAGTTAGCCAGCAATTTCAATTCGGGTGAAGCTCGTAATGCTAGTTCCAGCTTCTTCCAGAACCTGCTTAACTGACTTCTTATTATCGATAACTGAGGACTGCTCAAGTAAGCAATTGTCTTTGAAGAATCCATTGATACGGCCTTCCACAATCTTTGGAAGCGCAGCTTCTGGCTTACCTTCTTCTTTAGCAGTTTCCAGCGCAATATGCTTTTCGCTTTCTACTACATCTGCCGGAACTTCTTCCCGAGTTAGATAAGTTGGGCGCATTGCAGCGATCTGCATTGCAGCACTGCGAGCAGCATCTTCAGATCCTGAATAGGAAACCAAAACGCCAACAGCTGGTGGCAAATCTGCCGAGCGACGGTGCATATAAACCGCAACGTCACCTTCGTGATTGGCAACACGACCAAGTTCGATCTTTTCGCCAATTACTGCAGCCATGTCTGCAATCGCTTGTTCTGCGGTCTTGCCGCTACCTAGAGTTAGCGCGGCAGCTGATGTTGCATCCTTAGCGCCAGCTGACTTAACTGCAGCTGCAATTTCATCACCTAGCTTTAAGAAGTCTTCGCTCTTTGCAACGAAATCAGTTTCGCAAAGCAGTTCGACCAGCACGCCTGCATTTTGTGCAACTATGCCAGCTGAAGTTTCCCGCTCGGCACCGCGCTTTGCAGCTTTAGCAGCTCCAGAGATGCGTAGGAGCTCTACAGCCTTATCGAAATCACCGTTTGATTCTTCAAGTGCTTTCTTGCACTCCATCATTCCGGCTGAAGTAATGTCGCGAAGTTTCTTTACGTCCGCGGCTGAGATAGACATGATTTATTTCCTTTTGGTTTTGGGGTCAGTAGGTCTTGGGTAATTAGTTTTGTAACTGCGGGCAATTACTCGCCCGCAGTTACGAATGCTTATTCAGTAGCAGGTGCTTCGACAGCAGGTGCTTCGGCTGGAGCAGCATCTGCTGTTCCAGTTAGAAGTTCTTTTTCCCAGTCAGCAAGTGGCTCAACTGCGTCTG
>JBIIMD010000015.1:0-17484 GCA_044232525.1 Candidatus Nanopelagicales bacterium
TTAAAACTGGTTACACAACTGATGCAGAATCGCTGCTTGGTCTATTAGCAAAGTTTCCAGATGATGAGTTGCTCACTGCGCTACTTCGATATCGTGAAGTGATCAAACTCAAGCAAACTGTTACTGGATTGCTTGCTGCTGTTCAGTCTGATAATCGAATTCACACCAGTTTCAATCAGATGGTCGCGGCAACCGGTCGACTATCCAGCACCGAACCTAATCTGCAAAATATTCCAATTCGTACTAATGAAGGTTTTGCGATTCGTGGCACATTTGTGGTTGGTAAAGATTTCGAAACGCTGCTTACTGCTGACTACAGCCAAATTGAATTGCGCGTAATGGCACACCTATCAAATGATCCAGGTTTAATTGCAGCGCTTAAGACTGGGGAAGATTTACACACCACGGTTGGATCTCAAGTTTTTGGTGTCCCGCCAGAAAAAGTTGATGCTGATATGCGTCGACAAATCAAGGCCATGTCATATGGATTGGCCTATGGGCTTTCGGCATATGGCTTAGCTCAGCAATTAAGTATCAGCAATGATCAAGCAAAGTCACTTATGAATACATACTTCGAAAGATTTGGTGGCGTCCGGGATTACTTGGCTAATGTCGTAGTTGAAGCTCGCAAGCTGGGTTATACCGAATCAATTATGGGGCGCCGACGGTATCTTCCAGATTTGAATAGTGATAACCGACAGTTACGAGAGATGGCAGAGCGCATGGCGCTGAATGCTCCGATCCAAGGATCGGCTGCTGACCTCGTCAAGGTTGCGATGCTTCAGGTCGATGCTGCGCTTAAGACTGCTGGCGTTAAATCAAGATTGCTTCTGCAAGTTCATGACGAATTAGTCATCGAGGTGGCCAAGGGCGAGCTTCAGCAAGTGACTGAGTTGGTTGTACAAAACATGGGTGCTGTAGGGGATTTGTCGGTACCAATGGAGGTTTCCACGGGAATCGGCACCTCCTGGGCCAGTGCGGGTCACTAAACCCATTGAAATAGGGCATATCGGTTTTGACCCAGCAATAGCGGGTGCCTATCCTTAGAAGGTTGCCATTTGCCCAAGGACAGACCTAGTTCCACGGGATCCGCAAGGAAAGAATGCAACATCCGCACTATTTCTATCCGCATCGAGGCAATAACTTAATGACTGTCACTACTGACAAGAGCAACTTCTCCACCGTCGACGATTTCGCATCAGCCGAAGAATTTATGGCCGCAGTCGACGCCACAATTAAGCCATTTAACGACGGAGACATCGTCGAAGGCATCGTAGTAAAAGTTAGTCGAGACGAAGTTCTCGTTGACATCGGCTACAAGACCGAAGGAATTATCCCTTCTCGTGAACTAAGCATCAAGCACGACATTGATCCCAACGAAGTTGTAACTGTTGGCGATGTTATTGAAGCCCTTGTTCTGCAGAAGGAAGATAAGGAAGGTCAACTTATTCTTTCCAAGAAGCGCGCACAGTACGAACGCGCTTGGGGATCAATTGAAAAGATCAAGGAAGAAGATGGCGTCGTTACCGGCACCGTCATCGAAGTCGTCAAGGGCGGCTTGATCATGGACATCGGTCTTCGTGGCTTCCTGCCCGCTTCACTTGTTGAAATGCGTCGTGTTCGCGACCTAGCGCCATACATCGGCAAGCAAATCGAAGCCAAGATCATTGAGTTAGATAAGAATCGCAACAATGTTGTGCTTTCTCGTCGCGCTTATCTAGAACAGTCACAGAGCGCTGTGCGTCACGGCTTCTTGAATCAACTTGAAAAGGGACAAATCCGCAAGGGTGTTGTATCCAGCATTGTTAATTTCGGTGCCTTCGTTGATCTTGGTGGCGTAGACGGTCTAGTCCACGTATCGGAACTTTCATGGGAGCACGTAGATCACCCATCAAAGGTTGTCGAAGTTGGACAAGAAGTAACAGTTGAAGTTCTAGAAGTAGATTTCGATCGCGAACGCGTTTCGCTTTCCTTGAAGTCCACTCAGGAAGATCCATGGCAGCATTTTGCTCGTACCCACACAATGGGTCAGGTTGTTCCAGGTGAAGTAACCAAGTTGGTTCCATTCGGTGCATTCGTTCGCGTTAGCGATGGCATCGAAGGCCTTGTTCACATCTCTGAACTAGCTGGTCGTCACGTGGAAATTCCAGAGCAGGTTGTTCAGGTTGGTGACTCGACCTTTGTGAAGGTTATTGACATCGATCTAGAGCGTCGTCGAATCTCACTTTCATTGCGCCAAGCAAACGAAGATGTAGATGCAGACGAGTCTGAGTCATTTGATGCTGGTCTTTACGGCATGAATCAGTATGACGAAAATGGAAACTACATTTACCCTGAAGGCTTTGACCCAGATACCAATGAATGGTTACCAGGTCACGAAGAGAAGAAGGCCGAATGGGAAGCTCAGTACGCCGCAGCTCATGCCAAGTGGGAAGCTCACAAGCTTGCTGTTGGCGAATCAAAGAAGGCTGATGCAGCTGCTAACGCAGATGCCGAAGTCCCAACTTCTTACTCCGGCGAATCAACATCCGAAGGAACACTTTCTGAAGATGCTGGCCTACAAGCACTAAGAACTGAATTGGCTGACAAAGCCGAATAAGCAAAACTAGAAAAGCGGTTGCCATTAATTTGGTAGCCGCTTTTTCTATGCACTAAGCCTGCAAGTGCGATTGAGCCAATAGGGTAGTGACGTGTACCTGGGACTTTCTGGTGGGATTGGTAGCGGTAAATCAACCGTATCCAAAATTCTGTCTGACCTAGGCGCAGTAGTCATTGATGCTGATGTGATCGCCAAGGAAGTCTTGCTTCCTGGAACCGCAGGCTTTGAAAGTGCAGTTAGTACCTTCGGATCGACCTTCTTAGATAACGAGGGAACCATAGATCGAAAGAGATTGGCAAAACTCGTTTTCGAAAATCCAAAAGAACTTGCAAAACTTGAAGCTATTGTTCATCCTGCAGTAGTTGCTCGAGTCGCAGAGATTCGGAACTCGTTGTCGGAATCTGCAGTAGTGGTTTATGACACCCCATTGATGTTTGACAAGCAGTTGCAAGGTCAGTTTGACAAAGTCCTGATGGTTGTTTCCGATAAGGAGCTGCGTCGAGCTCGGCTCTTAGAGCGAGGGTTAGAACTAGGCGACATAGAGGCCAGAATGGCAAACCAAGCCACTGATGAACAGCGAGTCACAATTGCAGATTTTGTGATTGAAAATAATGGAACGCTCGAGCGTCTGCGGGAACAAGTTGCCAAAGTCTGGCACCAAATTTCAGCGTAGTCTTAACTCATGACGCGACCAATCACTGACCTGCAGCGCACGATTGCGCCATTTGAGGTAATTAGTGAGTTCGTCCCAGCTGGTGATCAACCAGCAGCCATTGCAGAGATCGAAAGACGAATTCTCAATGGCGACAAGAATGTAGTGTTGCTTGGCGCCACTGGAACCGGAAAGAGCGCAACAACTGCGTGGTTGATTGAACGTCTGCAACGCCCAACTTTGGTTCTGGCTCCGAATAAGACATTGGCAGCGCAGCTTGCGAATGAATTTCGCGAATTACTTCCTAATAATGCAGTTGAGTACTTTGTGTCCTATTACGACTACTACCAACCAGAGGCTTACATCCCACAGAGTGACACATTCATTGAAAAAGACTCATCTGTTAATGAGGAGGTTGAACGCCTGCGCCACAGTGCAACCAATAGTTTGCTGACTCGAAGAGATGTGATTGTGGTGGCTAGTGTTTCCTGTATCTATGGTTTGGGAACCCCACAGGAATACGTGGATCGAATGGTGCGTCTCAAAGTCGGGGAGAGCATCGACCGAGACTCATTACTTCGCCGTTTTGTAGACATCCAATACAACCGCAATGACATTGCGTTTACCCGTGGCACATTCCGAGTCCGGGGCGACACGATTGAGGTTTATCCAGTTTACGAAGAGCATCCAGTCCGAATCGAGATGTTTGGTGATGAGATTGAGCGATTGATGTCACTACATCCGGTTACTGGCGAGATCCTCACTGACGACAATGAGATCTATATTTTCCCAGCGTCCCATTACACCGCCGGCCCAGAGCGAATGAATCAAGCTATATCGGCCATCGAAGCTGAAGTAGCAATCCGAATTCCAGAGTTTGAAAGTCAAGGTAAGTTGCTTGAGGCTCAACGCATCAAGATGCGAACCTCATATGACATCGAAATGATGCAGAATCTTGGGTTTTGTTCTGGCATTGAAAACTACTCGAGACACATTGATGGGCGCGAGGCTGGGTCTGCTCCGAACTGCTTACTTGATTACTTCCCCGAGGACTTTTTACTGGTAATCGATGAGAGTCACGTAACCGTGCCACAGATTGGCGCGATGTACGAGGGTGATGCCTCGCGTAAAAGAACACTTGTGGAGCACGGCTTCCGCTTGCCAAGTGCGATGGATAATCGTCCATTGAAATGGCCGGAGTTTCTCGACCGCGTTGGTCAAACGGTCTATCTCTCGGCAACTCCTGGTCCATACGAATTGGGTGTAGTTGAGAATGACGTTGTTGAACAAGTTATTAGACCTACAGGACTAGTTGATCCAGAAATCATAGTTAAGCCAACTAAGGGTCAGATTGACGATCTTATTCATGAGATTCGCTTGCGCGCTGCTAATGGCACTCGAGTTCTTGTCACGACACTTACCAAGAAGATGTCTGAGGATTTAACTGACTACCTGCTTGAGCAAGGAATCCGAGTTCGGTACCTGCATTCGGAAGTTGACACGCTACGTCGCGTTGAGCTGCTCAGAGAGCTAAGGCTGGGAGAGTACGACGTTTTGATTGGAATTAACTTGCTGCGGGAAGGCTTGGATTTACCTGAAGTCTCATTGGTTGCGATATTGGATGCTGACAAAGAAGGCTTCCTACGTAGTCATCGAAGCTTGATCCAAACCATTGGCCGTGCTGCTCGTAACGTTTCCGGTGAAGTCCACATGTATGCAGACAAGATTACTGATTCAATGCGGGTTGCAATTGATGAAACAAATCGTCGGCGGGCTAAACAAGTTGCCTACAATTTAGAGCATGGCTTAGACCCTCAGCCGTTACGCAAAAAGATCGCCGACATCACAGACCTCATCACCCGAGAAGATGACGACACTGACTTGTTTATGGCAGATCAAAAGTCTGGCGTCCGAGTCCCTACATCGGTCAGAGAGAGCCTAAGGAGCATTCCGGCTCGTGATCTAGGGGATCTAATCGATCAACTTTCTGAGCAAATGCGTTCTGCAGCAGGCGAATTACAGTTTGAACTAGCCGCCCGATTGCGGGACGAAATCCATGAGCTGAAAAAAGAATTACGTCAGATGTCGCAGGCTGGTCACGCGTAGTGACCGCTTGCATCGCTATGGTTATCCAATGAACGTTTCATCCACAATTTGGATCGTCTCAATTGCAGTTCTAGTTGCCGTTTTCATCTTGGACTTTGTAGTTGTTGATGCCAGACCGCACGTCTTTGGCCCAAAGCAGGCGGCTCGCTGGGTCATTGCCTACATAATCGGTGCGTTGCTGTTTGCGGTGTTTGTGTGGAACTACTTTGGCGCAGAATATGGCCAACAATTTCTAGCTGGATGGATTACTGAATACAGTCTGTCTGTCGACAATTTATTCGTATTCATTGTGCTGATGTCTTCCTTTGCGGTTCCCGAAATGCTCAAGCACCGAGTGTTGCTCGTTGGAGTTGCACTTGCCATTGTGCTTCGCGGAATCCTTATTGTGGTTGGTGCCGCGGCTATTGCCAGGTTTACTGCAACGTTTTATGTGTTCGCTGCTTTCCTCATGTATACCGCAATCACCGTGTGGAGATCTCACGATGAAGAACCAGATCCAGAGGGAAACGGGCTGGTTCGACTTGTTGAGAAATACGTTCCAACATCTCGGGAGTACGTAAATTCCAAGCTCACTGTGAAGATTGATGGCAAGCGATTCATAACTCCGCTATTTCTTGTCATCCTGGCAGTTGGTACCACCGATCTACTGTTCGCACTAGATTCGATCCCAGCAGTCTTTGGCCTCACTCAGGAGCCATACCTAGTTTTCGCTGCCAATGCTTTCGCATTAATGGGTTTGCGGCAGCTGTACTTCTTATTAGATGGCCTATTGTCCAAGATCATTTACTTGGCCCGAGGCTTGGCGATAATCCTAGGCTTCATTGCCATAAAGCTGTTTTTAGAGGCAATTGACGGCACAACTGACCTGCACCCACCTCACATAACAATTATTCAGTCACTGATGTTTATTGGCACAGATTTAGGGGTAACAGTAATTACAAGTCTCATTGCAGTGCGTCGTTCCCCAGAATTGGCCCTTCGGTCTGAGATGTCACACGCAAAAGAAGAATCAACTGAACACCGTGGTGATGCAATAGAGCATCTGGGTTCAAATGAATCTAAAGCTGAAGGAAATTAGATGGACGTTAGTCAAGGGTTATGGGCCGCATTAATCATCGGAATTTTCGGTCTGATCGTGCTCGATTTTGTAACTGTAAGCCGCAAACCACACGATGTGATGTTCAAAGAGGCTGCTCTGTGGTCAGTCTTCTATATCAGCATTGCAATCGCATTCGGCGTTTGGGTATGGCTTAGCTATGGTTCCACGTTTGGCACCGAGTATTTTGCAGCTTATTTGGTTGAAAAGTCGTTATCGGTCGACAACCTATTTGTTTTCATCATCATTCTTACGCAATTTGCCGTTCCAAGTGTTTATCACCAGAGGGTACTGCTATTTGGTGTAATTCTGGCATTGGTACTTCGTGGAATATTTATTGCAGTTGGGGCAGCTGCACTAGAAGCCTTTGCCTTTACTTTCGTTATCTTCGGCGCGATTTTGATCTACACCGGTTACGGTCTGTTCAAACACTGGGATGAAGATCCAGACCCCAGTGAGAACATCTTGGTTCGATCAATTCGCAAGGTAGCACCGTTCACCGACGAGTACCACGGCACCAAGCTAACAATCATGCAAGCTGGTAAGCGCTATGGCACTCCGATGCTGCTGGTTATGATCGCTATCGGTGCCACCGACTTACTATTTGCACTTGACTCGATTCCCGCTACCTTTGGTGTGACCCAAGAACCATTCTTGGTGTTTTCGGCTAACGCTTTTGCATTGCTCGGGCTGCGCGCACTGTACTTCTTGCTGAAGGGCCTGCTGGACAAGTTGGTCTACTTGTCACTTGGCTTGTCATTCATTTTGATCTTTATCGGCATAAAACTGATTCTGCTTTATGGCCATGAAGTTAATGTAGCCATTCCTAAGATTCCAACCTCATTGTCACTTGCAATAATTGCTGCGATTCTTACCATTGCAACTGTTGCCAGCTTCATCAAGGTTCGCAAGGACCCAACTGCGCATGCGCACGCTGGTCGGATCACTGGTGCACCAAAGGATCACGAACACTAACATAGGGTTGTGGTTGATCAATTAATCGTCAGAGGTGCGCGTGAGCACAACCTCAAAGACATAAACATTGACCTACCGCGTGACTCCTTAATTGTTTTCACAGGTCTTTCTGGTTCAGGAAAATCATCGCTAGCTTTTGACACTATTTTTGCTGAAGGTCAGCGCAGGTACGTTGAGTCGTTGTCTGCCTACGCGCGCCAGTTTCTGGGTCAGATGGATAAGCCAGACGTCGACTTTATCGAAGGACTATCACCAGCAGTTTCTATCGATCAGAAATCAACTAATCGCAACCCACGTTCTACCGTGGGTACCATTACTGAGGTTTATGACTATCTACGCCTGTTATTCGCGCGAGCTGGTCGACCACATTGCCCAGATTGCAGCAAGCCAATTGCACGTCAATCTCCGCAACAAATTGTTGACCGGATTCTTGAAATTGAAGAGGGCACCAGGTTTCAACTTCTAGCCCCAATCATTCGGGAACGCAAAGGCGAGTACGCTGAATTATTTCGTAGTCTGCAAACTCAAGGTTTTGCACGAGCCCGCATTGATGGCGTCGTGTATTCGCTAGAAGAGCCACCTAAGTTAAAGAAACAAGAGAAGCACACCATTGAAGTTGTAGTGGATCGCTTGGCCGTCAAACCGGATGCAGTACGACGCCTCACAGACAGTGTAGAAACAGCCTTGCGCTTATCTAGCGGACTAGTAACGCTTGAGTTCGTAGATCTGCCTGAGGAAGATCCCGAGCGGGAACGCATGTTTAGTGAACATTTAGTTTGTTTGTTTGACGGAAATCAATTTGAAGAATTGGAACCAAGATCGTTTTCGTTTAACTCACCGTTTGGCGCCTGTCCAGAGTGCACGGGACTTGGTAACAAGATGGAAGTGGATGCTGAGTTGGTAATCCCGAATCCGGACCTAAGTCTGGAAGAAGGTGCAATTGATCCATGGGCATCAGGTCACATTTTCGATTACTTCTTTAGATTGACGAAAGCACTTTCAAATGAATTGGATTTTGCCCTGGATGTGCCTTGGAAGAAGCTGCCACAAAAAGCTAAAACTGCGCTGCTTCATGGCAATGATCATGAAGTTCAAGTTAAGTACAAGAACAGATATGGCAGGCAGCGCACTTACTCAACAGGGTTTGAAGGTGTTATTCAATACATCGAACGCAAGCATCAAGAATCCGAAAGCGACTCTAGTAGAGAAAAACTTGAAGGCTACATGCGTGAAGTACCGTGCCCAGCTTGTGCTGGTGCCAGACTTAAGCCACTTTCACTTGCCGTAACACTTAACGGAAAAAGCATTGCCGAGATAGCTCAGCTGCCAATTGGTGAGTGCGCAGAGTTCTTGAAGCAACTTGAGTTATCTCCTAGAGAACGGGCGATTGCCGATCGAGTGCTAAAGGAAGTTAATGAACGATTGGCCTTCCTGATTGACGTTGGTCTGGACTACCTGTCACTCGAAAGATCGGCCGGTTCACTTGCAGGTGGGGAAGCACAACGAATTAGGTTGGCAACCCAAATCGGTAGCGGTCTGACCGGAGTACTTTACGTCTTGGATGAACCAAGTATCGGACTACATCAACGCGACAACCATCGTCTGATTGAAACTCTGATCCGACTTCGAGATCTTGGCAACACGCTAATCGTTGTTGAACATGATGAAGACACCATTAGAACTGCAGATTGGATCGTGGACATTGGCCCAGGTGCGGGAGAGCACGGCGGCCATGTCGTGTCCAGTGGCTCATATGAACAGTTGATTGGCACCAAGGAATCAATTACCGGACAGTACCTTTCTGGCAAACGCTCAATCGAAGTTCCAACCATCAGACGCCCAGTTGATTCAACGCACATGTTAACTATTCATGGCGCCAAGGAACACAATCTGGCCGACGTAAAAGTAGACATTCCGCTTGGAGTTTTCGCTGCCATAACGGGTGTATCGGGTTCAGGTAAGTCAACTCTGATCAACGACATTTTGTACAACGTATTGGCTCGAGACTTGAATGGCGCACGCACAGTTCCTGGCCGTCACAAGAAAATTGACGGCGTAGACCAACTTGACAAAGTTGTGCACGTAGACCAAAGTCCGATTGGTAGAACGCCTCGCTCAAATCCAGCAACATACACCGGAGTATTTGATCACGTTCGAAAGTTGTTTGCCGAAACTCCCGAAGCAAAAATGCGTGGTTATCAACAAGGTCGATTCTCGTTCAATGTCAAAGGTGGGCGTTGTGAGTCATGTTCTGGAGATGGCACGCTAAAGATCGAGATGAACTTTCTGCCAGATGTTTACGTGCCGTGTGAAGTTTGCCATGGCGCTAGGTACAACCGAGAAACTCTAGAAGTCCATTACAAGAACAAATCAATCAGCGACGTTCTCAACATGCCAGTTGAAGAAGCACTTGAGTTCTTTGCGAGTATTCCCGCGATTGCACGGCACCTAAAAACTCTTGTTGATGTGGGTCTGGGTTACGTTCGCTTGGGACAGCCAGCGACAACATTGAGTGGTGGCGAAGCACAGCGCGTAAAGCTTTCGTCAGAGTTGCAAAAGCGTTCTACGGGCCGCACAGTTTATGTGCTGGACGAACCTACGACAGGACTTCACTTTGAAGATGTTAGAAAATTGCTTCTCGTTCTGCACTCCTTAGTGGAAAAGGGCAATACCGTGATCGTGATCGAGCACAACTTGGATGTAATTAAGACTGCAGACTGGATTATCGACATGGGACCAGAAGGCGGTTCTGGTGGCGGCAAGGTGGTTGTAACTGGAACTCCGGAACAAGTTGCCAGCCACGCCACAAGCCACACCGCCAGATTCTTAAAGCCACTGCTAGGCACAGCCGCAATGAAATCTGTCCAGCCAAAACAGGCAGTAAAGAAGGCGCCAGCCAAGAAAACTGCCGCAAAGAAATCCACAGCTGGAAAATCCGTAACTAAGTAGCTCTCGTGCAGATTTCGGACAAGCCTTCACACATACCGACAAGCCCCGGGGTTTATCGGTGGCGCGATTCCCAAGATCGAGTGATCTACGTTGGCAAGGCAAAGAATCTAAAAAATCGCATCAATTCCTACTTTGCAACTGATTTACACCCACGAACCCAAACCATGGTTGCTACCGCGCGAAGTTTGGATTGGGTCACAGTGCGGTCCGAAACTGAAGCTCTGCAACTTGAATACGCCTGGATCAAAGAGTTTGATCCAAATTTCAACGTCCGCTATCGCGACGACAAGAGTTATCCATATTTGGCGCTATCCACACAAGAAGAGTTCCCGCGAGCATTTGTCTATAGGGGAGACAAGCGTAAAGGCGTAACTTACTTCGGACCTTATGTTCAAGCCTGGGCAATTCGGGACTCACTTGATCACCTACTGCGAGTTTTCCCAGTGCGTAGCTGCACATCAGGGGTATTCCGTAATGCGAAAGCAGCCAGAAGGCCGTGCCTACTTGCTCACATTGATCGGTGTAGCGCACCTTGTGTTGGGAAGATCGATGAATCAGGCCATCGCGAACTAGTTAAACAACTTATGTCGTTTATGTCAGGCAACTCCAAGGAGATTATGACTGACATTGCAAGTCGAATGAACGAGGCGTCTGCTACACAAGATTATGAGCAAGCAAGTGTGCTTCGCGACGACTTAGCTGCCCTCGAGAGAGTTCTTGAGAAAAGTGTTGTCGTACTTCCCGATGACACTTTCGCTGACATTGTTGGGTTACACCATGATGAACTGCAGTCGGCCGTCCAAGTGTTCTCGGTGCGAAGCGGACGAATTGTGGGGCAACGGGGTTTCATCATGGAGAACTCAGTAGATGCCACCAGCGAAACCTTGATGACCGACGCCTTGATGCACATCTACTCGGCTGCAACTAAAGATGAAATTCCGACTGAAGTTTTGGTTAGCCACGAACCAGAAAGTTCAAGTAGCTTGGCAGAATTGTTGGGCACGATTAGAGGCGCACAAATTAGTGTTCGGGTTCCCGCTCGAGGCGATAAGAAAATGCTGATGGACACGGTACTCATTAATGCCAGTCAAGCCTTAGGACTTCACAAAACCAAACGCTCAACTGACTTGGTAACTAGAAGTAAGGCTCTAGCAGAGATACAAGAGGCAATCGGATTGCCTGATGCGCCGCTACGAATTGAATGTATTGACGTTTCCCACATCTCAGGTACCAACGTGGTGGCATCTTTGGTGGTCTTTGAGGATGGCATACCTAAGAAGAAGGATTACCGGCAATTCATTATTGAAGACCCTCGGGACGATACTGCTTCCATTGCTCAAGTTGTAGCTCGTCGCTTTAAGGAGCATGACGAGAAACGACCATACCGACCTAATTTGTTGGTAATTGACGGTGGCCTGCCACAAGTTAACGCTGCGGCAAAGGCACTTGAAATGGCAGGCGTCGGCAATATGCACGTCGTAGGACTAGCAAAGCGCATGGAAGAGATCTGGATACCAGGCGCCAAACATCCTGTGATCCTGCCTCGCAGCAGTGAAGCGCTGTTCATGCTACAGCGAGTGCGCGATGAGGCTCATAGATTTGCCATCACGCTGCATCGAAACCGCAGGTCCAAGGGAATGGTAGATAGTGTTCTTGATGATGTCCCGGGCCTTGGCCCAGTCAAGAAGAAAGCAGTACTGGCACACTTTGGTTCGTTGAAGAAAGTTGCTGCTGCAAGCGTTGAAGAGCTGGCTGAAGTTCCAGGCATTGGCCCGATTCAAGCAGAACAGATCTGGCAGTTTCTCAATGAGGGAAATACTGGAGAAGTTGCGGTTAATACCGCAACAGGCGAGATAATTGAATCGTGAGTAAATCCCAAATCGACGTGATCCTGGTCACGGGCATGTCTGGGGCTGGACGATCAACGGCTACTAGAGCGCTGGAAGATATCGGCTGGTTCGTGGTAGATAACTTGCCACCAACTCTGATGACCAATGTGGTTGATTATGTGGCACAGCGAACTGGATCTCGAAAAGTTGCGGTCGTCGCAGACGTTAGAGGTGGCCAACTATTTGAGGAACTCCGTGAATCCTTAGTGGCAATCAAGGCAGCCGGCCATGACTTGCGAGTACTCTTCCTCGAAGCCGGGGATGAAGCGCTAGTGCGCAGATATGAATCTTCACGACGTCCGCATCCACTCCAGCGTGATGACAGCTTGCTTGGTGCGGTCCAGCGTGAGCGTAAATTATTGAGTGATCTTCGTGCTGACTCTGACATTGTCATTGACACAAGTAATTTGAACGTTCATGAATTGCGCAGATCAATTGAAGCCTCATTTGGTGATGATGACCATGTGGCATTGCGAGCCACAGTGATGTCATTTGGATTTAAGTATGGAATTCCAGTTGATGCGGATTTAGTGGCTGACTTGAGATTCTTGCCAAATCCGTATTGGGACCCAAAGTTAAAAGACCTAACTGGCTTAGATGCGGCCGTGAACGATTACGTAGTTGCCTCCGATCAAGCGCAAGAATTTTTGACAAAGTATGCAGAACTTATTGACTTGGTCGAAGACGGATATTTGCGTGAAGGTAAGCGGTTCGTGACGATTGCCATGGGTTGTACTGGTGGTAAGCATCGAAGCGTTGCTATGGCTGAAAATCTTTCGGCACGTTTAGTTAAATCTGGCGTCGAAGTCAGAGTGGTACATCGCGACCTGGGACGTGAATAAATGCCAGGCGCACCTATGCGCTCTGTGGACGTAGTTGCACTTGGCGGCGGTCACGGTTTAGCGGCAAGTTTGCAGGCTTTGCGAAGAGTTACACCACACCTAACTGCAGTTGTCGGCGTAAGTGATGATGGCGGAAGTAGTGGTCGATTGCGGGAAGAATTCGGAATCGTTCCACCAGGTGACTTACGAATGGCTTTGGCAGCGCTTTGCGGCGATGACACCTGGGGATCTACTTGGGCCAGAGTTTTGCAACATAGATTTTCGTCTAAAGGTGAACTAGACGGACACTCACTAGGTAACTTGTTAATTACTGCGCTTTGGGAAGAGACCGATAACTTGGTAGACGGTCTTGAATGGGTTGCTAGGTTGCTGGATGCTAAGGGCAAGGTATTGCCGCTTTGTGTCGAGCCGCTAGAGATTTACGCTGATGTTTTAACAGCATCTGGACAATCCGACCAAGTGCGCGGACAGGTTCAAGTTGCAACGACGCCGCACAAGATTCAGGCAATCGGCCTAGAGCCCAAGAATCCACAAGTGTGTGAACAGGCTGTCTCAGCAGTTCGGAATGCGGATTTTGTAGTTCTAGGTCCGGGTTCTTGGTACACCAGTGTTTTGACTCACTTCCAAGTGCCGCAAATGGCTCAGGCATTACATGAAACAACGGCTTCGCGAATCTTGGTAATTAACCTTCGGCCCCAGACCGGTGAAACTGAAGGATACTCAGCAGCTAGCTATTTACAAGTGCTGGCAAAAAGCTACCCAGACTTTAAGGTCGATGTGGTTTTGGCGGATGTAGATCACGTTGGGCAAGATCCAGCCAGCAACGGTGACTCACTCGAAGACTTAGCGCAGGACTGCGGCGCTCGGTTGGTTATGGCCCCGTTGGCTAAGGCAGAAGGACCATCCGATCAGCATGATCCGACACTCTTAGCCTCGGCGTTCAGTTCTATATTCACTCATGGCAGGATTAGCCCATGGCAATGACAGCAGCAGTAAAGGACGAACTCAGTCGTCTACCCGTAACCAAGAAATGCTGTCGCAAGGCCGAAGTATCCGCACTGCTTAGATTCGCTGGCGGCTTACACATCGTAAGCGGCAAAATCGTCGTTGAAGCAGAGTTGGATACAGGTCAGACTGCTCGGCGGTTACGTCGTGACCTAGCTGAAATATTCGGACATGAAAGTGAAGTCTCGGTACTTTCAGGTGCGGGAATTCGCAAAGGAAGTCGCTATCTGGTTCGCGTTGCTAATGAAGGTGAACACCTAGCGAAGCAGGTTGGTTTAGTTGATGGTGGTGGCCGTCCAATCCGTGGCTTACCACCGCACATAGTTTCGGCAAGTTTGTGTGACGCTGAAGCGGCATGGCGTGGTGCCTTCCTGGCTCACGGATCTCTCACCGAACCCGGTCGATCTTCATCTCTAGAAATCACTTGCCCAGGTCCGGAAGCTGCGCTTGCGTTAGTTGGTAGTGCACGTCGCTTGGGTATCGCTGCTAAAGCACGCGAAGTTCGTGGTGTTGATCGAGTAGTAATTCGCGATGGCGACGCAATTGGAGCATTGCTAACTCGTATCGGTGCGCATGAATCGGTACTTGCCTGGGAAGAGCGCAGGATGCGCCGCGAAGTGCGTGCAACCGCAAATCGTCTAGCTAATTTTGATGATGCAAATCTTCGTCGTTCAGCTCGGGCCGCAGTTGCTGCTGGCGCTCGAGCAGCCAGAGCAATTGAAATCTTGGGCGATGAAATTCCGACCCATCTACTGGAGGCTGGGCAACTTCGCGTTACTCACCAGCAGGCGAGTCTGGAAGAACTGGGCGCGCTGGCTGACCCACCAATGACGAAGGACGCAATCGCAGGCCGAATTCGCCGCCTGCTGGCAATGGCTGACAAGCGGGCTTCAGACTTGGGTATCCCTAACACTGAAGCTGGCCTAACGGCTGATATGCTCGAACAGTAGCAATTTGGCGCATCTGAGGATGCAGTTTGGCTCAGTTTTAGGAGTAATCAAATGACGGTTCGCGTTGGAATTAATGGATTTGGCCGCATCGGTCGTAACTACTTCCGAGCAATTGCAGCAACCGGCGCTGACATCGAAATCGTTGGCATTAACGACTTAACCGACAACAAGACCCTTGCTCACCTTTTGAAGTATGACTCAATTCTCGGCCGCCTTGGAAAAGAAGTTACCTTCACCGACAATTCAATCGTTGTGGATGGCAAGACAATCACTGTGACCTCAGAACGGGATCCAGGTGCTTTGCCTTGGGGAGATCTTGGCGCTGACATTGTTATCGAATCAACTGGACATTTCACGGATGCTACAAAGGCAGCCGCACACATTTCTGCCGGCGCAAAGAAAGTCATCATCTCAGCACCCGCTAGCAATGAAGATGTAACAATCGTCATGGGCGTGAATCACGAGACATACGATCCAGCCAAGCATCATGTAATCTCTAACGCTTCTTGCACGACTAACTGCTTAGCTCCAATGGCTAAAGCTATTCACGATGCATTCGGAATCGATCACGGCTTGATGACAACTATTCACGCTTACACAAATGATCAGGTAATTCTAGATTTCCCTCACCCAGATCTTCGTCGCTCCCGCGCTGCTGCCACAAACTTGATTCCAACAACAACCGGCGCTGCTAAGGCAATCGGTCTAGTAATGCCAGAACTAAAGGGCAAACTCGATGGCTACGCGATGCGAGTTCCAGTTCCAACTGGGTCTGCCACGGATCTAACTGCAGTTCTAAAAAAGTCTGTAACTAAAGAAGAGGTCAACGCAGTTGTTAAGGCTGCAGCCGAAGGTGCGCTTAAGGGTTACTTGAGTTACACCGAGGATCCAATTGTTTCATCCGACATCGTGACTGATCCTTCGTCATGTATCTTCGATGCTTCACTAACAAATGCCATGGGAAGCACAATCAAAGTTGTTGGCTGGTATGACAATGAGTGGGGTTACTCAAACCGACTGGTAGACATCACGAAGTTTGTCGGATCAAAACTCTAAATTTATGATTCGTGGCATTAACGACCTAGAGGTTTCGGGAAAAGTAGTTTTTGTAAGGTGCGACCTCAATGTGCCTCTCGAAGACGGAGTTATTTCTGATGACGGTCGAATTCGTGCCAGTTTGCCAACACTCAAGAATCTGGCCGATCGTGGCGCTCGGGTAGTTGTCCTGGCCCATCTCGGTCGCCCTAACGGAACGCCAGAGGCCAAGTATTCACTGGCCCCAGCTGCAACTCGACTAAGTGAACTTCTGGGAATGCCAGTTCCACTGGCAAGTGATGTAGCTGGACCGAGTGCACAAACTGTCGTCGCTTCGCTTAATGATGGCCAGTTTGCGATGTTAGAGAACGTCAGATTCGATGAGCGTGAGACTGGGGAAGCGGTTGAGCGCCAGGAATTAGCTAAAGCATGGGCCAAACTCGGTGACCTGTATGTAAGTGATGGCTTTGGCGTAGTTCATCGCGAACAGGCGTCGGTAACAGACTTAGCTAACGAGCTTCCACATGCTGCTGGCCTGCTAGTAAAAGCCGAAGCAGATGTTTTTGCAAAAGTCTTGAGCTCACCGGAACGACCATATGCCGTGGTTCTTGGTGGTTCAAAAGTTAGTGACAAGTTAAAGGTCATTGATAACTTGGTCTCAAATGTAGACAGATTACTAATTGGCGGTGGCATGTGCTTCACATTCCTGGCCGCAAAGGGTTATTCAGTTGGCGCTTCGCTTTTGGAGACCGATCAGATTGAAAATGTGAAAGCGATCCTAAGTCGAGCTGAGAAGCTAAATGTCGAGATAGTTCTGCCAACAGACATTGTGGTTGCCGACGCCTTTGCAGCAGATGCCAACACTCAAATCGTTTCTGCCGAAAACATTCCGGATGGCTGGATGGGACTGGATATTGGTCCAGACTCTATTGCTAGCTTTGAGAAGTCACTGGCTGACGCCAGGACAATCATGTGGAACGGACCAATGGGAGTTTTTGAAATGACAGCATTTGCTGCTGGTACTAAAGCTGTCGCTGTCGCGATGACGAACAATTCGGGCTTGACAGTTGTTGGTGGCGGTGACTCAGCGGCTGCGGTTCGCCTGCTGGGAATAGATGAGGCTGCGTTTTCCCACATCTCAACTGGTGGCGGAGCAAGTTTGGAATATCTAGAGGGCAAAGAATTGCCTGGCTTATCAGTCCTGGAGGACAACTAAATGGCACGCACCCCGTTAATGGCCGGCAATTGGAAAATGAACCTCAATCACATTGAGGCAATCGCACTTGTGCAGAAGCTTGCTTACACATTTAGAGCAGATGACTTCGCTGCTTTAGACGTTGCAGTTATCCCACCGTTCACTGACATCAGATCAGTGCAGACCTTGGT
>JBIIMD010000077.1:0-5146 GCA_044232525.1 Candidatus Nanopelagicales bacterium
TAACCTTGCATTTGATCGTTTTCATTAACGATTTTGGCGAGGTGGCAGAGCGGCCGAATGCGGGCGCCTTGAAAGCGTCTGAGGTGTAAAAGCCTCCGGGGGTTCAAATCCCTCCCTCGCCGCGTAAAAGAATTGGTCCCCAAATGGGGGCCAATTTTTTTACTTGCAGTGTGAGGCGGGATTTGAGGAAAAGTTCTCGCGAATAGCGAGAACTTTGGAGTCCCTCCCGGTTAAGTACGCACACCGCACCCCGAAGCAAAACCTTCTACGTCAAAGACCATCCGCGTCATCCCCAAGTCATATTCGGTTTTCCAAGATCTAACGATCGGAAAACCGTTATCGACCGATTCCTGCTCCAGAGCTTTTCCTTTAGAAGTTTTCCTTCGGTGCACTTAGTGACTGGGTGCGCTTAGCGGAAACCTTAGTCTTCACGCCAAAGCGGACGCGTCAAGCAAGTTGGCCCACCTTCACCACGATTGATTACATCCGCCTTATAGATATGAACTTCAACTCCAGCATCACGAAGTAGTTGCGCAGTGATTGGATTGCCCGAAGGCATAACTGCTACACCTGGACGAATTGCTAACACGTTGCAAGCAAGTGACACGTACTCTTCGTCGGGTACCGAAATGGTTTTGATTCCACGCTTGGCAAGTTCTTGTAACAAAGTAACTGGTGCTTCACGTTCGTAGACGACAGCTAAGTCATCACGAATTGGTGAGATAACACTCATGAGGTGCAAGCAGTATTCAGGACCCATTGCATGTGGCATGTGGAAGGAAAGCGCTTCGATTCCTTCAGCAGCAAAAATTTCACGTAGTTGCTTTTCGCCAGCTTCGTTAGTGCGATACGTACGACCAATTGCAACTGTTTTGTCATCAAGCCAAAACATGTCTCCACCGTCGGCAGTTGCATCACCTATTAGAACTCCAACAGTTGGCATACCAAGTGCGTTGATGTCACCAGCCAACATCGCTGGTTCTTTAATGCGAGCTTCTTTTGCTCCTTGTAACTGAATGACTCCAGTTGGTGTGGTGAAAGCTGGGTCATAAACAAAGCAAGCATCGGGCTGGCCTGGTGCTTCTGGAAGTACATCGACTTCGCAACCAAGTTCCCGAAGTAGTTCTACAAATGCTGCATGGTCGGCTTGGAGTGCATCGAGATCAAGTTGCTCTGGGGCTCCCAGCCAATGCGCAGCTTGGTAATCCGCATCACGAGTAGGTGGGCGAACTGCCACACGCTTTAAGTTGACCACTGACGAGGAAACACCGAATTTAGACATGCCCCAATCTTTGCGGGCAGTAGCAATTGGCACAAACTCGGATTTTCGCCAAAGCCCCTAAAACCAGTTAATCTAAAGGTTCGAGGAGACGTCGCATAGTCCGGTCGAGTGCGCCTCACTGCTAATGAGGTAAGGGGTCAAACCCTTCGGAGGTTCAAATCCTCTCGTCTCCGCCAAAAAATGGCTCCACCCATATGGGTGGGGCCGTTTTTGTTGCGAAGAGTTGTGAGGATTTGGGAAGAGTTCGCTCGAATAGAGCGAACGATGGTTCCTCTCGTCTCCGCAGACAAAAGACCCTCACCCTTTCGGGTGGGGGTTTTTGTCTGTCCGGAAATAGACGAGTGAGGATTTGGGAGCGGATTGCGTGATCGCTGGCGATCACTTGCAATCAGAGTGGCTATTTGAAGAATGCTTTATCCGCGAATAGCACGACTGACGGTTCCTCTCGTCTCCGCCAAATCAACACCATCAAGGTCTAATCTGGCACTACGGGGTCGGAAGGGAATCCATATGGAAAGTCTCGCGATACTTGTCACCATCATGATTGTTGCCATTTACGGTTCAGGCGTTGCCGCGTTTACGGCGTCTTGGCTCAAAGGACCTAAAGCCAAATTTACGACTAATTTTTTCGCTGCTATTTCAGTTATCTCTGGTGGGTGGCTTTGGTTCACCCTGAGTGACGGAAATGGTTTCTTCGTTGGGATCATTCCAATTTCACTTGGAGTTTTTGCGATCTTGAATCACCGTCGCAGAAATAGTTGAATCTAAACCCGAACATCCGCAGCTGGGAATGGCACGCGTTCGTCGAACTTAACGGATAACCGTCCAGCAGTTCGCCAAACTCTGGCCAGCGCATCGGAATCTTCTTCGGTAACAAGATTACCCATGACGCGCAGCGCAAGTTTCATGATCGTGCGCGAACGCATTCCAATTGGTCCAGCTTTTGGCAGCAAACCGGGAACCGTTAACAGACCAGCTAATCGACGTGCGATTGAAAATGCATAGCCGTAATGAGCTCTTAACTCGGCTGGCCAAGCAACTGTGAAGTCATTTTCAGTTTCCAACATATGTGCTGCAAGGCGACCAGTTTCTAATCCGTAATCAATTCCTTCACCGTTAAGTGGATTTACGCAACCGGCAGCATCACCAACAAACATAAAGTTCTTGCCAGCAATTCCTGAAACAGCTCCACCCATTGGCAACAAGAATGACCAAGGCATTCGAATCTCTCCAGAAAGTTTCCAGTCGTCGCGCTGTTGGTCTGCATAGGTATTCATCAATGCGCGAAGGTTTACATCAGCTGGTCTCTTGTTTGTTGCAAGGGTTCCAACGCCAACATTTACTTCACCATTTGCCAACGGGAAGATCCAGCCGTAGCCAGAAAGAATTTCATTCTTATCGCCGCGCAATTCCAAGTGCGAAGAAATCCATGGATCATCATGACGTTCACTCTTTATGTATCCGCGCGCAGCTACACCGTAAGCAGTATCGCGATGCCATTCGCGACCAAGTTTGCGACCGATTTGCGAACGTGCACCGTCAGCAAGAACTACTGAGTTTGAATTGATAGTTACCATTCCTGTTTCAGTCTTTACAATCACAGATTTAATTGCGCCGTCAGCCATCACAACGTCGGTCGCACTGTGGCCTTCGAGCACATTTACCCCAGCAGTTTTGGCAATCAGCATGATTTGTTCATCAAGTTCAATGCGCGGTGCAGCGCCACCATAAGAAGGTAGTGAACCTCCTGGCCAAGGAAGCAATAATTCTTGGCCGAATCCAGCTGCGCGAAGTCCTAGATTGCGGGCACGTCCTGACAACCAATCACTTAATCCGATGGCATTTAGTTCAGCGATTGCTCGAGGCGTGAGGCCATCGCCACATGGTTTATCGCGAGGAAAAACTGCGGAATCGATCAACACGACTTGGCGGCCAGCGCGCGCAGCGTATGTTGCAGCAGAAGAACCCGCAGGTCCAGCGCCTACAACTAATACGTCAGTATTGATCTCGTTCACAGTCTTATTCTCTCGCGTTATTTGATGAAGCGCATATTTGTAGTAGTACTAGGAAACTATTGGTGAGACACGGAAAACTTCTGAGGTGAAACTTCGGCCGAGGCTTGGCCGAGGCTTCGAAGTTTCTATGGATATTGCCCGTCGGATCCAAGGGATCTGCATACTGAAATTGGGGACGCGAGCGGAGCGTTTCAGCGAAGAAGGTTTTGCGAGTCGTAACGAAGAACCACGAACTAAGAACTAAACAACACCAAATAAACGATCGCCAGCATCGCCAAGTCCTGGAACGATGTAACCCTTTTCGTTTAACTTCTCGTCAACTGCCGCAGTAACCAAAGTGACGTCAACATCACGGCCAGCAAGAGCTGCTTCAACTGCAGCAATACCTTCTGGAGCAGAGAGCAAACAGATAGCAGTAATTTGATTGGCGCCGCGTTCTAGCATCAAATCAATAGCAGCAATCAAAGTTCCACCAGTTGCCAGCATTGGGTCAAGCAAAAATACTTGGCGGCCCTTTAGGTCTCCAGGAATGCGATCGGCGTAGGTAGTTGGTAGCAAGGTCTCATGATCGCGAACCATGCCAAGGAATCCAACTTCAGCGGTTGGCAAAAGTCGTGTCATGCCATCGAGCATTCCCAGGCCAGCACGCAAGATTGGGATAACAACGGGAGTGGGTTCTGAAAGGCGAACACCTTTGGCTGGTGCGACTGGCGTTTGCACTGTTACGCCTTCAACGCGAATCGAACGTGTTGCTTCATAAGCAAGAAGTGTCACCAGTTCGTCAGCGAGACGACGAAATGTAGGTGAATCCGTTCGTTCATCTCGCAGAGCGGTCAGCTTGTGGGAGATCAGTGGGTGTTCGGTAATTAGTGTGCGCACGTGCTCACAATAACTGCCTCAAGTCTGTGATTCGCGGTTGGCTGGAAGTTTTGTGAACCGTGTGACTGGTGTGACTTAATGTCTACTATCTGGATAACAGCTTCATTGCAGTTGTCCTAAATAAGCACGCCGAATGCGCACCAAAAGTTAACCCAACGTACACTTTCTATAGATATTGCGAATGTCGCAGTGTTTTTTAGAGAGGAGCCCTCCGTGTTGAAGGGTGTAAAACTTGCCTCCGTCCTAGCTGTAGCCTCACTGGCACTTGCAGCATGTGGATCAAGTGGCGAAACTGCTACAACTGCAGCTCCAACAGAGCCAGCAGCAGTCGCAGCCGTTAAAGTCGGTATGGCCTATGACCAAGACGGTAAGGGTGACGGTTCGTTCAACGATGCTGCATTCGCTGGACTTTCAAAGGCTCAGACAGATCTTGGTGTTGAAATCAAGGAAGTTAACTCAGGCGCAGGTGCAACTGATGCAGCTCGCGAAGAACTTCTAACTCTTCTTGCTGAGGGTGGATACAACCCAGTTATCGCAGTTGGCTTCGCATACAGCGGTGCTTTAGCTGCAGTCGCTACTAAGTTCCCGGATACAACTTTCGCAATCGTGGACTCAGTTGTTGAATCACCAAACGTAGGTTCATTGATCTTTGCTGCAGAGCAGGGTTCATACCTAACAGGTGTTATCGCAGCATCTGCATCTGCATCCGGCACCATTGGTTTCATTGGTGGCATGGAAATCGATCTAATCAAGGCTTTTGAAGCCGGTTACATCGAAGGTGCAAAGTCTGTTAACCCAGATATCAAGATTGAATCCAAGTACATGGGCGCTGCAGGCGACAATACAGCATGGAACGTGCCTGAAAAGGCTAAGACTGCAACTGATGGCATGATCGCCAACGGTGCAGACGTTATCTATGCTGCTGCTGGTGGTTCCGGTCTAGGTATGTTCCAGTCTGTAAAGGCTGCTG
>JBIIMD010000029.1:0-11235 GCA_044232525.1 Candidatus Nanopelagicales bacterium
GGCGCTGAGGCCAAGATCTCGAGCTCTGCTACTTGAGCCTGCATCTCATCAATTCGCAGGACTTTTTCGATGCTAGAAAGCGTGGAGTTGATAGTTGCTAAATCAACAGCAAAGTCTCCGGTAGCCATAGTTCATAAGGTTACCTTGAAGTAAATCAAATTCCCAAACCAATCTTTTGCCTTGATTTAGAAATTTGATTCTTGAATAACTTGAACTACTTTTCGCAGGCAATTCCATCTTTATCTCGATCCATGCCCTTGATTTTTGCGTAAAGTTTTTTGTCAACAAATGGAGCTTTGGTTGAAACTCCACCCTTGTTAACCGATTTGGCTGACTTAGCCACCCCACCTGGGTGTTTTGCATTAACAGCTGCACAATTCTTAAATGGCTTCTTGATATCTACTGAGGCATTTGCGGCTGTTGCTCCAAATGAGAGAAATGCCGTTAGCGCAAAAACTAATGTGTTTTTCATAGGCAACAGTTTACGCTACTTAAATTGAATTGAATCGTGGTTCTACAATTCCATTGCTATACAGCTTTGCGGTTATGCATCCAACTTCGGATGCCAGCAACGATAGATCCAATGATGAAGAACGCGGCGATTGCATATGAGCCAGTCTTAACTGCCGGGATAGTTGCCGCGTAGTATCCCGCGAGAGTTAGACCAACACCCCAAGCAATAGCGCCAACAAAGTTTGCGCTCAAGAACTTGTAGTAGTTCATGCGAGAGATGCCTGCAATAGCCGGGATTAGTACGCGAGCCCATGGCATGAATCGGGCCACAACAACTGCCCACCAGCCAAGTTGTTCGTAAAACTTTTCTGACTTAACAATTGCCGCTCTTAGCTTTGGTCCTTGATGCTTATCCAAATAGGGGCGACCAAAGTGGCGACCTAGAACGAATCCAGTTTGATCTCCAATAAAAGCTGCCAGGCCAATTCCGATAGTTAAGACCCAGATGTTTATGGAGTCACTTGTTGCTGCCAAAAGTCCTGAAGCAAAGATCAAAGAGTCGCCGGTGATAAATGGAATAAATGCGCCGATTAAAAGTCCGGTGCCAGCGAATACCAATCCCCAGACAATCAAATAGAACAGAATTGCGCCGTAATTATCTAGCCATTCTGTGACCTGCGACGTCAAAGCGGCAGACAACAGAACGGTTTCCATGCTTAAACCCTACTTTGGCACTTACAAAGTCACGAATTGAGATCGAGTGATTTAACTCGCACCTTGACCAGCAAGTGTGCGGATTGCGCGCAAAGCAACTGAAAGCGTTGCTAAGTCATTTTGCTCACTGTGAGCAATCTCATTAAGAGTGGCTCTGGTGCGCGCAACGCCTTCGGCAAACTTAGCTTCCCATTGGCTTATTCGCGAATCAATCGAATCTGATTCCTTTGTTGCCTGCACAACACGCGAGGTCAATGCAGCCAGCGCAACGTATAGATCGCTACGAAGTGCCGAGCGAGCATAAGCTGTCCAGCGATCATCTCGCGCTAGTGCTGAGATGTGGAACAGCATTCGGTCGATGTCATACCGCTCACTCAGTGCAAAGTAAAGTTCAGCAACAACTTCTGGACTGGACTTTTCACGATTTGCAATTTCAATTACATCTAGAAGCGAGAACTCATCGAGGAAACTTCCGGTGCGAATGGCCAGTTCCGTTGGAACTCCTTGTGCTTGATACTTCTTCGCAATACCATCAGCACGTTCGCGCTCAATGCCCCGCAAGAGACCTGGGATTGAATTTGTTAACTTCGCGACGTCTGGAGCGAATTTTGCGATTTCTTCTTCCACATTCAAGCGGCCACCACGTGATTGCAGGAACCAGCGAGTTGCGCGATCTAGCAAACGTCGGGACTCAAGGAATAACTCAGTTTGGCAATCTGTTGAAATTTTGCCATCAAGGTTTTCTAGGTCAGACCAAAGTTGGCTTAGGCCAAACACATCTCGAGAAACTACGAATGCTCGCAAGATTTCAGAAGTTCCCGCACCACTTTCTTCGGCTGCGCGCCAGGCATATGTAATGCCACCACGATTCACCATGTCATTTACCATGACCGTTGAAATGATTTCCTTGCGCAATGGATGTGAGGCCATTAAGTCTGCGTATTTAACTCGCAAGTCGGATGGGAAATACTTGTTTAGAATTTCTTGACACCAAGGCTCGTTCACAATTTCATCGCTGGCGCGATCACGTGTGAGATCAATCTTTACGTAAGCCATCAGAACTGAAAGTTCGGGTGAAGTTAATCCCTGACCCTGGGCATGTAATGTATCTAATTGAGAATCTGTAGGCAAGTATTCAATCGCGCGATTTAAATGACCATTTGCTTCCAGGGATTGCATCAATCGTTTGTGCACTCGAAGCATGACAGGTGCCTGGAACCTAGCTTGCTCCAAAATCAGATTCTGTTCGTAGTTGTCGCGCAGAACTAATTCGCCAACCTCATCAGTCATTACCGCTAGTTGCTTGTTGCGATCTTCAACACTCAAACTTCCAGCAGAAACTGCCTGATCAAGCAAAATCTTGATGTTTACTTCATGATCGGAGGTATCAACACCAGCAGAGTTATCGATTGCATCGGTGTTTAGTTTGACACCTGCATGTGCGGCTTCGATACGGCCAAGTTGAGTAGCGCCTAAGTTGCCACCTTCCCCAAGAACGCGCGCTCTGATGTCACTGCCATTAACTCGGATTGCATCATTTGCTTTGTCACCGACTTGAGCGTGAGTCTCAGAAGTGGCCTTGATGTAAGTACCGATTCCACCGTTCCAAAGCAGGTCTACTGGGGCTAAGAGGATATGGGTAAGAAGTTCATTAGGTGTGACGCTAGAGATTTCAGGATCAATCCCAAGGGCTGACTTCGCTTCTGCAGTTAAGTCAATTGACTTAACGCTGCGTGGGTAAATACCACCACCCTTGCTGATTAGCTTTACGTTGTAATCTTCCCAAGATGATCTCGGTAAGTTAAACAGCCGCTGCCGCTCAACAAATGACTTTGCTGCTTCTGGATTTGGATCTATAAAGATATGGCGATGATCAAAAGCCGCAATTAATCTAATGTGCTCAGAAAGCAGCATGCCGTTACCAAATACGTCACCACTCATGTCACCTACACCAACTGCGGTGAAGTCCTGAGTCTGAGTATTAACGCCAAGCTCTAGGAAATGGCGCTTTACAGACTCCCATGCACCCTTGGCCGTAATACCCATGGCCTTATGGTCGTAACCAACTGATCCACCAGAAGCAAATGCATCGCCCATCCAAAATCCACGGTTAACTGAGATCTTGTTTGCAATGTCTGAGAAAGTTGCAGTGCCCTTATCGGCAGCTACGACTAGGTATGGATCGTCTATGTCATGGCGAACCACTCGCTGTGGTGGCACGACTTTTGCATTAATCAAGTTGTCTGTGACATCAAGCAATGCGCCAATAAACATTTGATAGCAGGCGATGCCTTCGGCTAACCAGGCATCACGATCACTTGGCTCTGGTCCACGCTTAAGTACGAAGCCACCCTTGGCTCCACTAGGAACAATCACGGTATTCTTCACCATTTGGGCTTTTACTAAGCCAAGGATTTCGGTGCGGAAATCTTCCTGGCGATCTGACCAGCGGAGTCCACCGCGAGCAACTGAGGCAAAGCGCAAGTGAACGCCTTCAACTCGAGGTGAGAACACCCAGATCTCAAACTTAGGAAGTGGTAGTGGCAAGTCAGGAACCATATTTGGATCAAGTTTGAAAGCCATCACATGCGGATAGTTGCCGTCAGCATCTAACTGGTAAACGTTCGTGCGCAAAGTTGCGGAAACCAATGCAATGCTGGCTCGCATAATTCGGTCATGATCCAAGCTGGCGACTGCATCTAAGGCATCATCAATCTTTCGGACTAATTGCCTTTGCTTACCATCCCGATCTTGGTCAAGCTCAGGATCAAAACGAACCGCAAATAACTGGACCAGCAACTGAACGATGTTTATGTTAGAAAGTAATACTTGCTGCAAGTAACCCTGACTAAATGGTGTGCCGGCTTGTCGCAAGTAAGCCGCATAAGCGCGAATGATGCCAACATTTCGAGCCGAGAGTCCAGCTTGAATTACTAAGGCGTTAAACGGATCGCTATCGACTTCCCCATGCCAAATTGCCATGAACGTACTACAGAATCTTTCCGATAATGAATCTTGTTCTGGAGCTTTTGAGTCATCAAAGCGCAGACCGAAGTCATAAACCCATGCAACGGGGTACCCTTTACGGCGAAGGTCATAAGCGCGTTCATCAATTACTTCAACACCGAGATCATGCAGCATTGGAAGTACTGCAGATAGTGTGATTGCGCTATCGACTCGATAAATCGTAAAGCGCCTGGTGCCATCTTCTAGGGATTCTGGCGTATACATCGAAACCTTGATGGCTCCAGGTGCTTGAGATTCGAGGGATTCAAGAATCTTTAGATGCGAAACGGCATTAATTGCCGGGACATCCTCTTTGAATGATTCCGGGAAGGAATCAATCCAAGTTCGAAGCAATCTCGCAGAATCCTCTTCCCCAACTTGCTCAACCAAAGATTCGGCAAAGTCATCTTCCCAGAACCGGGTGGCATCTGCCAGATCAGTCTCAAGTTGTTCTAGATCTATATCTGGAATGTCCTTGCCGAGTGGCTTTCGAATCACAAAATGCAGGCGGGCTAAAACTGATTCGGAAACCCGAGCTGTGTGATCGATAGAAGATGCACCGTAAGCAGCTAGCAAAATCGCTTCCATACGAAGGCGAACTTCGGTTGTGTAGCGATCGCGCGGGAAGTAAACCAAAGCTGATACGTAGCGACCAAAAACTTCGGTTCGAGTAAACACTCGTACTTGGCGGCGTTCTTGCAATTGCAGTACCCGGCGAGCTACGTCTTCTAATTCTTCAGGTGAAATTTGGAACATTTCGTCCCGTGGATATGTTTCCAAGAACTGCATTAAGTCTTTACCGCTATGGGAATCACGGCCCAATGCCATCGATGCCGTTACATCTGCGACCTTGCTCGAAAGAACTGGGATGTTATTGACTGACTGGTTGTAAGCCGCAGACGAGAACAGACCAAGGAATCTGTGTTCCCCAATTTGTTTGCCAGTGGCATCAACTTGGCGAATTCCAACGTAATCCAAATAAACCGGACGATGAACAGTTGAGCGCATCTTTGCTTTTGTGACAATCATTAGCGATGACATCGAAGAGTGATCTTGATCGTCTTCGCTCAAATAACTGCCACTTGTTGCATCCCGCAGCGTGCCAAGCCCGGCACCGCTAACGCTTGCCAACGCATTCTTAGTTAGCGCATACCTGGAATAGCCAACAAACGTGAAGTGGTTATCAGTCAACCAGCTTAAGAACTCAATAGCTTCGCGTCGCTCTCGATCGCTAACTCCATCGGCGGCAGTAATTTCAGAAATTACTTCATCGAGTTTGGCCTGCATTGCAGGCCAATCATCAACAGTCGCGCGTACGTCAGAAAGAACTTGTTGAATTCTGGCTTCAATCGTTTTTAAGTCTGCTGAATCAGATTCGCGATCAATCTCAACACTGATCCACGATTCTTGAATCGCATCATCAGGCGCTACTTCACCTGGCAAAACATCGCGATCCAAAATTTCAAGCAGTTCACCTTGGGCATCGCGCTTAACCCAAAAGCGTGGATGTATTACGACTCGAATTGATCGACCTTGCTGAGAGATTTCAGCTGAGACGGAATCAACTAAGAACGGCATATCATCAGTAACAACTTGCACAACGCTGTGGAGTGACTGCCAACCCTGTGCATCCATACTTGGCGAAAGTGCCTGAACTTTGGAAACACCAGGTTTCCGACTTTGGCCTAAGGCGACGTGCGATTTAATCAGACCTTCAAGATCTCGAACTTCGGTTCCTACGAGATCCTCAGGAGCAACCAAATCGAAGTAGCGCGAAACCGCTGTCGTTAAATCTTTGGAAATGGACTTTTCTACCCGGGAAATTAACTCGTCGCGCGCCTCTTCTAAACGGCGCGAACCACGCGAGGTTACCGACACTTTAAAAAGCCTCCTGGGGTCACACTCAGCGCGTGAACACCTCATAACCCTACCAATTCAAGGACTGCCATAGATTGGGGTGTGAGCATTTCTTGGCTACAAAGCCCCGAAGGACGATCTGTCTTGCGCTCTGCCAGAGGCTACTCCGATCCCCTGCTTGCTATCCCAGCCCTACGCAAGCAGTTTCCTGAATTCTCACCAAACCTGATTTCTTTAGCTTTCGGCCAGACTCAACTACAGCATCGCCTGGAGGTCCGATGGGGTGAGTCAGCGGCAGAACTATTGCTAACTGAGGAAGGAATTAACCAGGCCACCCGGCCTGAAGTTGCTCGGTACCGTGCCAATTTCATAGCACGCAAATTTGGTGCCAATGCACACGTCTTGGATCTAACTTGTGGCTTGGGTTTTGATGCTCGAGAGTTTGCTCGTAACGGACTGCGTGTAACAGGTATTGAGATAGATCCTGAAGTTGCCGAGTATGCCCAGCACAATCTATTGCAGTTTGGTGTTGAAGTTCATTGTGCGGATGCTAATGATTTTGCAATATCAAATGATGTCGACGTAGTTTTTGTTGATCCCGCTCGTCGTGATCCAAATGCTGCAAAAGATTCAATGGGAAACACCAAACGAATCTTTAATCCATCAAATTGGTTACCAAGTTGGGAGAAGATTAATCAAATTGCAGTTACTCACCCAGTGATCGCAAAAGTTGCGCCTGGAATTGATAAAGCTGATCTTGCTGATTGGGATGCACGTTGGATTAGTGCTGATGGTGACTTGGTCGAGTGTTTTCTCAGTAGTTCAGGAACTGGAATTCGCGCTGCAGTTTTAATTGATTCAAAAAAAGATTTGAGCATTGAAGTCAACGGTGATTCAGTTACTAACACTGCGCCGATAGGTAATTTCTTGATAGTTCCAGATCTAGCTTTGATTCGCGCCAGTGCGTTGGACGCCGTGGCACAAGTTTGCAATGGTGGCTTAGTCAATGAACATATCGCTTGGTTGACTTCAGATGACGTCAGCGCAGTTTCTGATCTGGCTAACCAGTCACCGAGTCTTGCCAGTGTTTTGAAGATTGAATCGCACGTCAAGTTTTCGGAAAAGCAATTAGTCGCCAGCCTTAAAGATGTCGCAGCCTCCGGTGTAACCATAATGACTCGAGGAATGCAATTAGATGTTGAAGTGATTCGAAAACTAGCCGTGAAGGCCACTATCTCTGGGGGTCAAGAATTGGTGATTGCGATCTATCGAGACGACGCTGGGCCGCAAGCATTTATTTGTCGACGTTACTTAAGTTGAGCTAAGTCGTTATCCAGTTGAGTGATTGCATCTGGCCCAAGACCGCAGCACCCACCAATTAATGTTGCACCCGCAGAAACCCATTCCTTAACAATCTTTGACGGCAGTGTGGTGTGCCCTTCACCAATCCAGCACTTATTTTCGCCATCCCAAACCCGCCCGGCATTGGGATACACAACCAATGGCAGTGAAGTTTTCGCAGAAAGTTTGTAAAGCAGTGAAGTCACATGCTCAGGCATGGTGCAGTTAACGCCAACCGCAACGATTGATTCGCAGTCCTTAACAATTTCAGCAAGATGACCAATTCCCTGGCCAGCGCAAGTTGAGGCGCCATCTTGAGCGCTCATTGTGATCCAGGCTGGAATGAGTGGGTAGTCAGCTAGCACTTCAACTAAGGCGCGAACTTCATCCAAATCCGGAATAGTTTCACAGGCCAATACATCTGGATTAGCGCTGGCTAGCACTTCGATCCGTTCTCGATGAAACTTAACTAAGTCTTCGTGAGCAACTCCATAGTTACCCACATATTCTTGGCCGCCACCCAGCACTGCGCCATAAGGACCAACGCTGGCAGCTACCCATACCTTCTCTGGTGCTTTTGCAGCGACATCTTTAGCAAGAGTAATTGAAAGGCGCATTAAGTCATCGGCTTGGGTTTCAGTCATACCGGTTGCAACGAATCCAGCACGACTTGCTTGATAAGAGGCGGTAATGATCACACGACCACCAGCAGCAACATAATCTTGGTGAACTTGAGCGATTGCAGCAGGATCGTCACGAAGCAACCGAGCCGACCAAAGTTTGTCAGCTAAATTGTGTCCGCGTTTTTCCAGTTCACCAGAAAGTCCGCCATCAATTGGCCATGGGCCTTGCGCTAGCCAACTTGCAAAACTCGTCACTATGCCACCACGTTTGTTATGTTCATCGAAGAATCAGTTGCGAAACTCAATTGTGAAGCATCGCGGCCTCGTTTGACTAATTCCGAGCCAAGAGCTGCGACCATTGCCCCGTTGTCAGTGCACAGTCCAGGTCGAGGAATTCGTAATGTGATGTTGTGTTCTTGGCATCGTTGTGCTGCTTCCGTGCGCAACCTGCTATTTGCAGCTACGCCACCGCCAATGACCAAAGTTCCAACGTCATTACTTAGGCAAGCATCAATGGCTTTTCGAAGTAATACATCAACTATTGCTTCCTGGAATGAAGCGGCAACATCATTGACCATTATCGAATTGCCAGCACGCTGCTCGGTTTCAATCCAGCGAGCCACGGCAGTCTTAAGTCCAGAAAACGAAACGTCAAAGCGGTGCTTAGCCATATCCTTAGGTGTCGTTAAGCCACGTGGAAAATCAATGGCCTGCGGATCTCCAGACTGGGCAGCTTTATCTATGTATGGTCCACCTGGGAATGGCAAACCTAAAACCCGAGCAATCTTGTCGAACGCTTCACCTGCTGCATCATCAATTGTCTGACCCAGTTGAATTACGTCTTGAGTAATGTCAGGCACAAACAACAATGATGAGTGACCACCCGAAACCAGCATTGCCACACTCGGTTCATCCAAAGGTCCATGCTCAAGTTGGTCAACACAAACATGCGCAGCTAAGTGATTAACTCCGTAAATCGGTTTGCCCAAAGCAACTGCCAACGACTTTGCGGCAGCAACACCAACAAGTAAAGCTCCGGCTAAGCCTGGACCGGATGTAACTGCAATGGCATCAACATCGGACAGTTTGATATTCGCAGTCTTGCAAGCTCGTTCTATCGTCGGCACCATTGCTTCTAGATGCGCTCGGCTCGCAATTTCCGGTACTACCCCACCAAATCGAGCATGCTCATCAACGCTCGATGCAACTTCATCGGCCAACAAAGTTGTGCCACGGACAATTCCAATTCCGGTTTCATCACACGAAGTTTCAATTCCCAAAATCAATGGCTCAGACATTAGCTACTCGCTTTCGCATAATGTTTGCGTCAATTGTGTTTCCGTAATAATTGCGCCGGACGTCGATTCGTTCATAGCCTCGAGATGCATACATCTTCATCGCAGCCTCATTGTCGCTACGAACCTCTAGGAAGATTTCTCGGACGTTACGCAGGGCCGCTTGAGATTCAAGCCAATCCATCAGAGCTGTACCGATCCCCTTGCCCTGTTGATCCTTAGAGACGGCAACTGTATTTACATCACCCTGTTTACCTACATACCTAAATGAGGCATAACCAACGATTTGCGAATCCAAAACTGCCACTGAAACGTCTCGGGAAATTGAAACTTCAGCAAGCTCTCCGAGGAACAGTTCTTCACTCCAGGTATCAATCGGAAACAAGTCGATTTCGATAGCAAGTACTTGATCCAAGTCAGCATGAGTCATTGGGCGAATTTCCAACATCAGAGAACCGACTTTCTAGTTGTCGGTTCTACTGCATCTGGTTTCCGCAAATACATGGGTGAGAGATCTACTAGCTGGGCATTACCAGATACAAATAGTTTGGCTAAAGATCCAGCTTTCAATTCCGAGACTTTTCCTGAGATGAAATCTGGATAAAGCTGCGCGCCCGGACCTGCGAACTCAGAGTCAGGAAATTGCGCGAGCAAATCTTCTGGTTTTGAAACTTGTGGCTCACCTATGCGCTTATCTTCGTATCGTGCCCAGTACAACTCTTTACGCCGGGCATCGGTTACCACTACACAAGGTTTTGCGTAATCAAAAGCAATTGCATCAAGCGAACAAATGCCATGAATTGGAATGTTCCGGGCATGGGCAAACACTGCAGCTGTCACAAGACCTACTCGCAATCCAGTGAATGGTCCTGGTCCAACACCAACAACTACTTCTGCGATCTCACTAATCTCTAAGCCTGAGTCAGCAACTACTTGAGAAATCAACTCTGCAGTTAATTCGCCTTGCCTGCCATGATCAACTGCCTGGCTCTGAGTTAGCTCGCCATTACTGCGCAAGATTGCGACACTGACGTCTACCGAAGTATCAATTGCTAAAACGTTCATGCGTTGGGCCTTGCTAGATCTAAATCGCTCCAGCGATCTCCAACTGCAGTTACCGAAATAGTTCGGATTCCACTTGCCGGATCAGAGTCATCGGTGAGTTCTTGAGCTCTGTCTATATCTATCTCAAGCCAATTTTCGGTAAATCCAGAAACGAACTCTTTACCCCACTCAATGATAAAGACTGCATTTTTTGTGGCATCCAGATCAAGATCAACTAAGTCACTCTGGCTTGAAAGACGGTAGGCATCCACGTGCACTAAAGCCAATCCAGTTCCTTTAGGTTTATGTACTCGAGAAACCACGAACGTCGGACTAGTTACCGAACCTTTCACATCAAGTTCCTGCGCCAAACCCTGCACAAAAGTAGTTTTTCCTGCGCCCAAAGGACCGCTCAACACCACAACATCACCGACGGTTAACAGCGCGCCGATTTGTTTTCCAAATGCTTGCATTTGCTCAGATGTCGAAACGGGAAATGACACAGTTGCTACCAAGAGTTATTAATGAATTCGCGATGTACGCGAGGACCAATGCGAGTGATGATTTCGTAAGAGATAGTGCCAGCAGCTGCAGCCCAATCTTCAACGCTTGGCTCGCCGCGTTCTGGATCACCGAACAGCACGACTTCATCGCCGAGCTGAACATCCAAGTTTCCAACGTCCAATACGAACTGATCCATACAAACTCGGCCCGCAATCTTACGGATTTCGCCACCCACCAAAACAGGACCACGGTTGGTTGCGCTGCGTGGAACTCCGTCAGCGTATCCGGCTGGAATCAATGCCAAGGTTGTGTCAGCTGTGGTGTGGTACTGATGTGCGTATGAGACCCCAGTCCCTGCTGGAACTTTCTTAAGCAATGCAATCGGAGCGCAAAGGGTC
>JBIIMD010000070.1:0-5890 GCA_044232525.1 Candidatus Nanopelagicales bacterium
ATCAAAATCTGTTGCAGCTCCAACCTCTTCCCCGGGTGAAACTCCATATGCTGCCACGCCTGGGCGGACCATGTTGAAGTAAGTTTCCGGCAAAGCAAGTGTGGCTGCCGAGTTAGCTAGGTGCTTAACTTCAAGTTCAAAGTTCGCGGCTTCTAACAAATCAACTGCCGTTTTGAATTCTGCAATTTGATCAGCAATCGTTGAATTGCTTGGCTCATCTGCATACGCAAAGTGAGACATGACGCCGACGACCTTGACCGTGCCTTCGGCTTCGGCTTTGCTAAGTGCCAAAATCAACTCTGGTAAATCTGCAAGCGTCACACCGTTTCGATTTAGACCGGTATCAACCTTGACATGAACTCGAGCAATTCGATCAACTGAATATGCTGCATTGCTAATGCCCATTAAAGTCGCAACCGAGTTAACGCCCAAATCAATATCGCGAGCAATACATTCGGCGAATCGATCATTAGGAGTGTTTAACCAAGCAAGAATTGGTCCGGGTACATTTCCTTCGCGCAGTGCAACTGCTTCCTCAAGTAGCGCAACACCTAGATAATCGGCGCCAGCATTTACTGCAGCTTGACCACACTTAACTAATCCATGTCCATATGCATCTGCTTTGACGACCACCATTAGCTTTCGGCCTTCAGTGCGCGCCTTTAGAACTCGAACATTGTGTGCCAATGCACCAAGATCAATCCGAGCAGTTACGTGAGCAGACATTTAATTTCCTAAACCTTCTCTGCGATTACATAGGCGATTGCAACCGGACCATCATGGCTGAGCGAGACATGCCAATTAGTTACGCCTTGGCCATCTGCAACTTTAGCTACTGAGCCACGAACTGAAATTTGTGGTGCGCCGCCATTGCTGACCTCGCAGTCGTGCCATTCCATACCAACTGGAGCGCCCAATGCTTTTGCTACAGCTTCCTTAACGGCAAACCGGCCAGCTAATGAAATCAAGGGCAATTGATGACCTTCAGCGCTAGTTTGCTCCGCTTTAGTGAATAGCCGATCGATAATTCCAGGGGTGCGATCAACTACGCCTGAAAAGCGTGCCAAGTCCACGACATCAACACCGATTCCAACTATGGCCATGTCTTAACTTTGCCGTGAATACTGGATTTTTCAAACTTGGCCCAATAGACCCCAGTAATTGCAAGGCAGGTAGTTATGTCATTTTTGCAACACAGGTAACTCTGGCTACAGTGGAGGTATCGGTGCTGTTGAGCGGAAGCAACAGCAACGAGTACAAGTTCGAATAAGCCATCAGGTACTTTTTGTCTATGACTACAAATATCGGCGCATACTTTGAGATCCCAGTTACTGACCTCGATCGAGCAATCAATTTCTATCGATCGCTCCTAGGTATTGAACTAGAGCGCGGCTCAATTCACGGCTACGAGATGGCGTTTTTCCCATTTGAAAATAATGGTGCCGGCATTAGCGGCGCCCTTTGTAAAGGTGATGTTTACAAGCCTTCTATCGAAGGCTGCTTTATCTATCTATTCACCAGCGACATTGACGGAATATTGAGTAAAGCTGTTGCGCTTGGCTCAGAAATTCTTTTCG
Organism: Candidatus Nanopelagicales bacterium; assembly: GCA_044232525.1. GTDB lineage: Bacteria > Actinomycetota > Actinomycetes > S36-B12 > UBA5976 > UBA5976. Next base: position 1,578 of record JBIIMD010000070.1, read on the forward strand.
AGAAAACTGATGCGGGCGACTGTTTCGTTGCCGAAGTCAAAGATTCAGAAGGAAATCGGATTTGCTTTACGACAAGGCATCAAGCCGAGTAACGAACTATCTGCCAGTTTCTATTGGTCGATTAACTGACACCGTCAGTTATTCGACGGTCACGCTTTTTGCCAAGTTTCTTGGCTGGTCAACGTCATAGCCCTTAACCGTTGCCATCTCACACGAGAAAATCTGCAATGGAACTGTGGCAACCAAAGGCTGCATTAATGCTGGAACCTTAGGCAAGCGAATTATGTGATCTGAGAACTCGTTAATGGACTCGTCGCCTTCTTCGGCAAGCACGATAGTTAGTGCTCCTCGAGCTCTGACTTCCTGAATGTTAGAAACGATTTTGTCGTGTAATTCATCATCTTGCGGTGGCACCACGACAAAGACTGGGATGCCATCTTCAATAAGCGCAATCGGTCCATGCTTTAGTTCTCCGGCAGCAAAACCTTCTGCGTGCATGTAAGCCAATTCCTTGAGCTTTAATGCACCCTCAAGTGCAACTGGGAAACCAACGCTTCGTCCTAAGAAAAGAACGGATTGCTTGTTAATCAATTCTTTGGCAATTGCCTTAACGCCCTCGGTTGTATCCAGAACTAAGTCAATCATGCTCGGCATATCACTTAGTTCCAGTGCGATGGTGGCTGCATCTTCGCCGTACCCAGTCCCCCGAGTTTGTGCCAAATACATTGCAAACAAATAGCACGCGACAATTTGAGTTAGGAAAGCCTTGGTTGAAGCAACCGCAATTTCAGGACCAGCGTGGGTGTAGATAACAGCGTCGCTTTCGCGCGGAATTGTTGAGCCATTGCTATTGCAGATCGCGAGAACCTTTGCACCTTGTTCGCGGGCGTAACGCATAGCCATCAGAGTGTCCATGGTTTCACCGGACTGACTAATCGCAACTACCAAAGTTGTTGGAGTCAAAATTGGATCGCGGTATCTAAATTCGCTAGCTAGTTCAACTTCGCAAGGAATTCGAGTCCAATGTTCAATTGCATACTTTGCGATCAAACCTGAGTGATAGGCAGTTCCGCAAGCAGTAATGATGATCTTGTCGATTGACTTTAGGAAATCATCATCAAGACCCAAATCTGCAAGGGTAACTTTTCCAGAATGATCAATGCGTCCAAGTAGTGTGTCAGCAACGGCTTTTGGTTGCTCTGCGATCTCTTTAAGCATGAAGAGGTCGAAGCCACCCTTTTCTGCAGCCGCTGCATCCCAAGTGACTTCATATTCAGTGAAGTCAGCAGGCTTGCCAAAGAAATCTGTCACTTCGATTGAGGTTGGAGTGATTTCGACGATTTGATCTTGACCAAGCTCAATCGCGTTACGAGTATGAGCAATAAATGCAGCAACGTCAGAAGCCAGGAAGTTTTCGCCATCACCGCGACCAACTACAAGTGGAGAGTTTCGACGAGCAGCGACCACAACATCTGGGGTATCGGCATGAACAACAACAAGAGTAAAAGCACCGGTCAGTACTTGGCACACTTCACGCAGCGCGTCGGCCAATCCCGGTGTGGATTTCATTTGCTTGGAGAGCAGGTGTGCAACAACTTCAGTATCAGTCTGACTGCGCAGGGTTACACCTTCAGCAATTAGCTTGTCGCGAAGCATTGCAAAGTTTTCAATGATTCCGTTATGGATGACCGCGATTGATCCATCTTCGCTGACGTGCGGATGGGCATTCACATCGTTAGGGGCGCCGTGGGTAGCCCAGCGAGTGTGGCCAATTCCAGTATGTGAAGGCGAGATTGGGCTATCTACTAACTCAGCTTCCAGGTTGGCTAGCTTGCCAGCCTTCTTGCGAGTTTGAATTGACTGGTCCGAAACAATTGCGATACCTGCGGAGTCATAGCCCCGGTATTCCAATCGGCGCAGGCCTTCGATAACTATATCTTGGGCTTGTTGCGGGCCGACATATCCAACGATTCCGCACATACCTTGAGTCTACCGATTAGCTAAGGGCGCAGTGGGTAGCGACCACATCAGCAAGTTCTTTAGCGACTTTCTGAGCTTGAGCGGCTGTGGCAGCCTCAACCATTACGCGAATCAATGGCTCAGTTCCACTCGGACGCAACAGAATGCGTCCAGTGCTACCAAGTTCTTGCTCCAATTTTGCAACAGCTTCAGAAACCGCTGATTTAGAAACTGCATCCTTATCTACATTTGGAACGTTGATCAAAACTTGTGGCAAGCGATTCACAATTGCAGCTAGTTCTGCCATTGATTTTCCAGTTGCTTTCATTTCTGACATCAAATGAAGCGCGGTAAGTACGCCATCACCAGTGGTTGCAAATTCGCTGAGAACTACGTGACCACTTTGTTCGCCACCAATTGTGAAACCGCCAGTGCGCATTTCTTCAAGTACGTAACGATCACCTACTGGAGCAGCGATTACATCAATTTCAAGCTCTTTCATTGCGATGTTGAAACCTAAGTTAGACATCACAGTTGCCACAACAGTGTTTCCAACTAGGGCACCACGAGTCTTACGGCCAGATGCCAAGATTGCCAATATCTGATCGCCATCAACAAAATTTCCATCGGCATCTACGGCTAAGCAGCGATCGGCATCACCGTCATGAGCAATACCAAGATCTGCGCCGTGCTTTACAACAGCAGCAAACAGATCATCCATGTGAGTTGATCCGCAGTTTTCATTGATGTTCAAGCCATTAGGTTCACAGTGAATTGAAATCACCTGAGCACCCGCGCGACGCAATGCCTCTGGTCCAACCAGCGATGCGGATCCATTTGCGCCATCAATTACGACCGTTAGACCTTCCAAAGAATTGGAAATGCTGGCATTCAAATGGTGTAGATATTTTTCTACTAGGTCATGCTCACTACGAATTCTGCCAACACCTGCGCCAGTTGGAAGTTCACTAACAACATCAAGGTGTGATTCGATGGCATCTTCAATAGCATCGTCCAACTTCACGCCACCACGAGCAAAGAATTTGATGCCGTTATCTGGCATTGCGTTATGTGAGGCTGAAAGCATTACGCCTAAGTCAGCTCCGGTTAAGTCCGTTAAGAATGCAACGGCAGGAGTTGGCAGGATTCCAACATCAATGACATCAACACCAGCACTAGCTAAACCGGCACTGATTGCAGATTGCAGGAATTCGCCACTGGCACGTGGATCCCGGCCAACGATTGCAAATGGGCGATCTGATTTATGAGAAGAAAATTCACCACGCTCGCCCAAAACCTGTGCAGCAGCAACACCAAGATTGGTAGCTAGCTCAGCAGTTAAGAGACCGTTCGCTAAACCGCGAACGCCATCGGTGCCAAATAGTCGGCCCGACATGATTTAACGCTTGGAGTATTGCGGAGCCTTACGAGCCTTCTTCAGACCGTACTTCTTGCGTTCCTTGATTCGTGCATCACGAGTTAGGAAGCCGGCCTTCTTAAGGTCACCGCGGTTACCTTCAACATCGATTGCGTTCAAGCAACGAGCCACGCCTAGACGCAATGCGCCAGCCTGACCGGAGATTCCGCCACCATCGATGCGGGCGATTACGTCGTAAGCACCTTCGAAATTAAGAGTCTTGAATGGATCGTTAACAAGCTGCTGGTGCACCTTGTTTGGGAAGTAATCCTCAAGGGTGCGACCGTTGATAACCCAACGGCCGGTGCCTGGAACGATGCGAACGCGAGCAATTGCTTCCTTGCGTCGACCAGTTGCAGCGCCAGGTGTGTCTGGTGCCTTACGTGGTTCACGAACAGCAGCAGCTGGAGTTTCGGAAGTGTATTCCGACAACTCAACTTCAACCTCTTCGCCAAGGATGGCGTCTGTTACGTCTACTTCGTTCTCTGACATGTTATTTCCCTTCGTAAAAATCTATGAATCCGCGAGCGCTTACTGCGCTACCTGAGAGATCTCGTATGGCTTTGGGTTTTGGGCAGCGTGTGGATGAACATCGCCTGCGTAAACCTTTAGCTTTGTGATTTGAGCATCGCTGAGCTTGTTATGCGGAAGCATTCCCTTGACGGCCTTTTCAATTGCACGACGTGGGTTTGTTGCTAGCAATTCAACATAGTTAGTTGCACGCAAACCGCCTGGGAAACCAGAGTGACGGTAATCCATCTTCTGCTCAAGCTTCTGGCCAGTTAGTGCGATTTTTTCTGCATTGATAACAATGACAAAGTCGCCAGTATCTACGTGTGGTGCAAAGATTGGCTTGTGCTTGCCGCGCAACAGCACAGCAACTTGTGACGCTAGACGTCCTAAAACAACGTCAGTTGCATCGATTACATGCCATTCG
>JBIIMD010000078.1:0-5070 GCA_044232525.1 Candidatus Nanopelagicales bacterium
ATTCGCTAGCTGGATTTGCTGCTTCCTGGCGCAAAGTCTTCTTTGTCGAAAGCCATATGTCAGAAATTGTGTGACGAACTTCTGGGCGATCTACTAACCGCATCTTTGCCGCGTTCACGCGTTCGATGATTACTGGATCAGATTGCAATTGATCTGCGAAGCGATGCAGCAATCTTTCAATCGAATGCCGAATTGGATGATCGTAATCTTCTTGAACTTCTTTGCTCAGTTCAATTAAGCGCTCATAAAGCCACTCGCCTGCGCGATCTTTGCCAAGGCCTGGCAACCACTTAGGTAGTTGCTTATCGATCCAACCTTTTGCTCGGTCTGGATCATTTTCTAGCCAGTCTTGAATTGCCTTAGCCAACATGTCCACGATCGGAGTGTGAGCATCGTTCTCAACAGCCTTAACTAAAAAGATTCCCAGCGGCTTTGCGATGTCAAAGTTTTCGGCAGTGCGACGAAATGATTCTTCAATAACTTCGGCAACATCTTCGTCATCACCTAAGGATGTTGCCCAAGCCACAACGCTGGATAACTCGTCGGTTACCTGTTTGGCATTTTGTGGGTTACTTAACCAGCCACCTAAACGAATTGAAATCTGAGCTGATTGCAATTTGTTGCGAACGACTTCTTCGGACAAAAAGTTATCGCCAACGAATTCACCAAGGCTCGCGCCAATTGCATCCTTGCGAGTTGGAATGATCGCAGTGTGTGGAATTGGTAACCCAAGTGGTCTGCGAAACAGTGCAGTAACTGCGAACCAGTCCGCAAGGCCACCGATCATTCCGGCTTCGGCAGCAGCGCGTACGTAACTTACCCACTCGGGAGCGCCAGCAGCTTCGGCGCGTTTTGCGAAAATGTAGATGACAGCTGATGCCAGCAATAGACCAGTTGCAAAAGATTTCATTCGGCGCAATTGCTTGCGCTTTAGCCGATCACTTACCCGCGTCGTGATGCGAAGTGGTTGGCTCATGCCTTAATCGTAGGCGCGTGATCTACGCCGGCAATCTGGTCATGGATATGTCCAGCCAGACGCTCAATAATGACCAAGCCATCCTTCACGCCACCTGGCGAACCTGGCAGGTTAATGATCAACGATGAGCCAGTAACACCAGCAAGGCCACGAGACAAATCTGTCGTTGGAACCCGATCACGCGAGTAAGCGCGGAATGCTTCTGGGATTCCGGGAAGTAGTTTTTTGATTAGCGGCGCAGTTGCCTCAGGTGTTACATCGTGTGGTGAAACTCCAGTACCACCGGTTGTCACAATCAGATCTACGTTGCCAGCAAGTGATAGTTCGATTGCAGCCTGAATCTGCGAGATGTTATCTGGGATCACAATTGGATCTTTAAGTTCGTAACCAAGTTTGGTTAAACCAGCAGCCAAGATTTCGCCGCTGGTGTCGGCATACACGCCAGCACTTGCGCGATTACTTGCGGTAATGACTACTGCAGTACGAACGGCCATTTAGTTTCGGTTCCATTCCCCGTTACGACCGCCATCTTTGTGGGTCATTTTCACATCAGTAATTGTTGCGCCTGGATCAAGTGCTTTAACCATGTCGATAACAGTAAGTCCAGCAACTGCTACTGCAGTTAGCGCTTCCATTTCAACACCAGTGCGATCAGCAGTCTTTACCGTGGCGGTGATCTCAACACCTTCATCAACTACAACCAGTTCAACCGAAACACCGTGAACTGCAATTGGGTGACACAGCGGAATCAAATCCGGAGTGCGCTTTGTTGCCATGATGCCGGCAATTCGAGCGGTAGCTAATACGTCACCTTTTGGCACTGCGCCATCACGAAGAAGTGTGACGACCTGCTCAGAAAGCAGCACGCGACCAACTGTTGTTGCAGTGCGGGTAGTTACTTCGCGATCGGCAACATCAACCATGTGGGCATTGCCAGATGCATCAATGTGCGTTAAATCAGAGTTGCTCATAACTGGTAATCGTACGCGCAGTGTGGCCTGGGTCACGATTTAGTTGATAATTCAACGAAATGTGGCAGGGTTCACACGGGAATTAAGGCTTTAGACACCTTTTCGTTGAGAGGCATTCACAAACGTCTGGGACAATTGAGATGTGGGAGACCCCCACACCAAAAGGAGAAAAACACCATGAGTGTTCAAATGAACGAAACCGAATCCGTTGTTGGATTCCCTGCATTGGAATCAAACTATGCAGTCCTAATCAATAACGCTATTGGCGAGCACCGCAATGCTGATGTCAACTACATCGTGCGCTCGTACAACATGGAAAAGAACAACATCACTCGCAAGAGTGTTATCGAGCGCTTGCGCGACGCGTTCTAATCCACTGCTTTGATTTAAATAGCAAACCAAAAGAGGACCGATGCCTAGGCATCGATCCTCTTTAGTTTTTCCCGAGAAGTCTGTTTCAATTAAGAGATAACTACTGCTTGATTGCTGAGATATCTAGCTGCAACTTGATGTTGTCGCTGACTAGGAAGCCACCGGTTTCTAGAGCAACGTTCCAAATCAGACCGTAATCTTTACGACTTAGTTCGCTGGTGCCTTCGAAGCCTGCGCGTGCGTTACCAAATGGATCTGTTGCAGTTCCGGTTGGCTCAACAGCGATATCGATGCTGTTTGTTACACCCTTGATGGTTAGGTTTCCGGTGACTACGAAGGTGTCACCAGTTGCCTTAATCACTGTTGATTCAAAAATCAGTTCGTTTGTGTTTTCAGTATCGAAGAAATCAGCACTCTTTAGGTGACCATCGCGATCGGCTGAGCCGGTATCGATTGAGTCAAGCTTTGCTGTAACTTTGGCAGAAGAAGATGCAGCGTCAGCGCCAACAACAATGGTGCCTTCGAAATCTGCGAAGTGTCCGCGGACCTTTGTGATTACTGCGTGACGGGTTTCAAAACCCAAGCGTGAATGTGATGGGTCAATAACCCAAGTTCCTGCGATTGAAGAAAGATCAGTCATAGCGACTCCTTAATAGTTGAAAATTGAACTAATTTAGTTTAACTTTCAACTACACCAAAAGTCAAATTAACTGTGTCGAGCCACTTCCTTCGCTCTTTCAATCAATCGCATTTAGCCAGCCCATAGGTTTTACGAGGCGTCACCAAAGCCACCTCCGCCGCTAGTTTCGATGCGAATTATGCTCCCAGGCTCAAGATCCATTGAAACCTTGCTTGGAATAGGAACAATTTGTCCGTCGGGATCAATCAATGTCAACTTCGATGGCTTTCCATTTTCTCCACCGTTACGACCTTGAGCAACAAACTCTGGATTCGTTTGTTCCGCATAAAAAGTTGCGTGCTGCATGTGATCCAAGATTTGATACTCTCTGCGAATTCCCATGCCACCATTTCGAAAACCCCGACCACCTGAACCATCAATCAACTCAGTCGTGAGGACGCGCACCTGATAATTTGTTTCAAGTACCTCAATCGGCATTAGCCCAACATTCGACATGTAGGTATCTACTCCATCTAGGCCATCATGTTCAAACGATGCGCCGGTGCCGCCGCCAACAACATCTGAGAGCACAGTCGATTGTCCAGTACTTGGTGAAGTTGTTCCAATGTTGACTCCAAAAAAAGTCACGCTGCTGCCAGCAACTTGTAGATGTGGCCACAAATCAACTAAGGCGCGAATTGCGGTGTCAGCAAAACGTTGACAAGTGTTATGCCTTACTGAAACGGCTGCAGGTGGGAATGGGTTAAGGACATTGCCTTGCGGGCAAATAATCTCAATGGCGCGCAAGATTCCATCATTAGCAGCTAGCTCTGGCGCAAGTACCGCTCTAACTGCATAAACGATGCCTGCTCTAGTGCTCGCCCACGGCACATTCATGGCACCTGCCACCTGAGGATCGCAGCCAGATAAATCAATAGTTAATGAGTCGCCGGATTTGAAAATCTTGACCTGAACTTTAGTAGGAGGTCCTGATCTTCCATCATCATCCAGATACCCGATTGCATCGCCTGAGCCATTGGATAATTGACTAAGTCGATACCTAACGGCCTTCTCGACTGATGCCAGGCTGTTTTGGAAAACTTGTTGCACAACGGGATTCCCGTAAGACTCAATGAGTTCTAAAACGCGCTGCATTCCAAGATTGCAAGCGGCTCGTTGTGCTCTCAGGTCGCTGACTGTGCTCAAGGGATCACGAATGTTCGCAGTCACTGTGGCAATTAAATCGAGATTCTCTTCACCCTTTATGTATAAACGGGTAGGTGGGATAACAAGCCCTTCAGCAAAAAGCTCAGTGAGTTCTGGGCCTTCACTTCCTGGGTGTACGCCGCCAACATCAATATGGTGAGCCGCTGTTCCAACCCAAGCGACCACTTTTCCATCATGAAAAACCGGTGCAACGACGTTCACATCAGGTAAATGCATTGCCCCTTGATACGGGTGATTGCAGATAAACACATCACCATCATTGATGTTTTCATTCCAAGTCGAAATTACAGACTTTACAACTAAAGACATTGCTCCTAGTTGGGCTGGGATGTAGTCGGCCTGAGCCACTAAGTCACCATCACTAGTGAAGATGGCGCACGAGAAATCTTCCATGTCACGAATGATTGGACTGTAGCTCGAGAATTTTAGTGCGCCACCCATTTCCTGTGCTGCTGAAATCAAAGCGGCTTCTAGAACTTCTTGAGTGATTAGATCTATTTCAATTCGAGTCACGGCCTTTCCTCCTTTATCAAGAGATCTCCATGTGGTGTTACCTTAACTATCTGGCCAGGCAGAACAACTGTTGTTGAATCCATTTGATGAACTATGCAAGGCCCGCTAAATTCATTTCCTGCTAACAACTTTTCACGCTGATAAATTGCAGTAGCGACACCTTCAGGAAATCCTGGGTAGATAACTATCTGCGTACCTAAACGGGCATCTTGTTCAACAGTATTAGTACCTTGTTTAATCTTGACTGGCTCTAGTTTTGAGAAACTACCGCGAGCACTCATTCGAAGAGTCACTACTTCAACAGGTTGATCTAAACTTGCGTGGCCATAGAGAGTTTTATGTGCATTGTGAAAAAGATTTGGTAATTCTCCAACATCATTTAAAGTTGGAGA
>JBIIMD010000017.1:0-15803 GCA_044232525.1 Candidatus Nanopelagicales bacterium
ATAAAGAATGGCAAAATCGGCTCGGCGATCAAGTCGATTACTCCAATCTGCTTCCAAGTTAGGTCAGTTCCACCTGGACGTAGGCGATGTCCTAGGCCTGCAGGTCGTCCAATTCGAGTTTCCAGCGGGGCAACATCATCAACCCGAACTGCCCAACCCATCCAGCCACCGCCAGCTTCAGCGCGATTGCGAACGGCTTGACCAAAGGGAACCGTCTCGGCAACTGGGTGCTCGAGCGGAGCAACGATTTCTATGTATTGCCCAGATGCCAGAGGCAAAATGAAGTTTCGGGTACCCGCACGTGGGTGCTTGCCACCATCAATAAAAGCAACGCCTAACTCAGCTCCAAGGCGCTGTACGGTGTCCGCAAGTTCGGCATTCGTGACGGCGTAGGCGACATGATCTAGGTACATGAGAAAACTTTGGCACAACCGGGACACGTCCGCATCACCGGGGTCTGGTTTTGGTTGCGACACGCTGGGCGTGTCATTACCGAGGTTGTGGGGGTTTGTTGTCTAGATTTTCGTTAAGCACCCAGAGGGACGGCGGAGGGGAAGCCACCCGAACTCTGGGTGCTCTTTCATGCCCTGAATTGCTCGGGTTCTACTCAACCGCGCGGAATCGAATGTCAATAAATTCACAGCAGATGTTTGCGCACATTTATTTCTGAGCGCTGGATTTAAGCTTGCTGTTGTCACAGGCTTTGGCCATGAAAAATACAGATGATGAGCAGACCGCAGAGACCTTATTGGATCGGCAGGCACCATCGCTCAGTGCCAAGCAAATCAAGCAACGTGATACCCAGCTAGTAAAGGTTGCAAATCACTTCGCCGAGGCCTTAGCAAATGAGGCATTCTCGGCAAGAGGTGATCTTGTGAGCAAAATATTCCAGCGAATGCAGCAGGAAGCAGATTTAACTTGGCAAGAACATGCTCAGTTAAGTGTTGGCCTATGCGACATCAGGACTCGAGATGGCTTACTTCGATTGGTTCACGATGCCCCAGAACTAAGGGGACTGTTGCAGGCACACCTGATTCGTGAAGTCGGTAGAGCTCAGCAAGAATTCGTAGCACCTCTAGCAACCGTGTATGCCGGAATTACGTGGTTAGAAGGTCAAACTGATCTAACGCGCTTGGCTGTCGATCAGGCTCTTAAAAATGATCCCAGCTATTCTCTTGCCCAGCTCTTAGACATAGCGTTAAGACACAATGTGCCACCCACGGTTTGGTCTTCGTCACTAGCAGCAGTGAGTTTTGATGCGTGTTTAAAGGGCGCTGCCTAATTATCCACAGATTGGGAATTTGAATCTGAATTTGTTCACAAATAACTTAGGCTCAAGTTCCTGGTCAAGCTTTAAGTAATTCATCGTGGTTGACCAAAAGTCATCTGGGTTTCGGGGGGAACCATTTGCAATCTCTGTTTCTACGTGGCATTTCTGTCGCTGCAATAGCCATCGGACTATCGACACTTGTTAGTTCACCGAGCTATGGCGCCAACCCAGATGTTGGTGGTGACAATTCGATAGCTGCATATGTGGGCACGGGCGGATTGCTGTTGCCCGGCTCATTCTCAGGATCAACGTCGACGAAAACAGCAGTGGCAAATTGCATAGGATGCACATGGCGCTACACGATTTACTGCATGCAAGGCAGTAACTCACCTTGTAAGCATGCCGTGACATCGTGCCCACGCGGTAGTTTGCGGTATCGAGTTTGGTTTGGCAAAACCGCAAGTGCCTTATCAGTAGTTGGATCAGTTTGTTGGGGTAGTTCAAATCCCATTACTCGAACGCAAGTTGAGGGACGAATTGATGATTATGTAGTTCGATACATTCCCTCGCTGCGACCAGGTTACGCACCGCCGGGTGGGTCGCTGACTAGTGTTCCTGTCATCTTTTGGACCGGACAGCCGACAAGCTTTAAACCTCCTAAGTTTTCACTTTCAGGCCATTCAGTTTCGATAACCGCCAAACCAACCTGGCGCTGGACTTGGGGTGATGGCGAATCGGCTTGGAAGAGCGTGGCAGGCGCGCAATACCCCAGTCGCCAAATAACTCACCAATATCGAGCTCAAGGCAACTACAAGGTCAGAGTTACAACGGTTTGGCACGCTCGATATACCGTCTCGGGCATCGGCACTTTTGATGCTTCAGGAGAGGTATTGCGCCAATCCAAGTCTCTTGATGTGCCAATTAAGTCAGCCAGAACCGTTCTGATTTCGCGCTGAGGATCTAAGTGGGGCCTCGATTCTGCGGTGCCACGATTGCGGGGTACACTTAGAAGGCATCCGAGTGATGTGGCCCGTGTTGAGCTTTTTGCTTGACAAGGGCTCTTGTTATTGCCCAGGTCAGTAGCAAGAAGTGAGAGCACGAATACCGCAAGTTAGCTGAAAGAGGCATAAGTGGCACCGAAGAAGGCAGCACCGGCGAAAAAGGCAACAGCCAGTAAATCATCAGCTAGCAAGGCAACGGCTAAAAAGTCGCCAGCCACAAAGGCTGCCAAGAAGCCCGCAACAAAGCCAGTTGCAAAAACTGCTTCTGGTGCAAAGAAGAGTTCTGCACCAGTAAAGAAATCAGCTACCAAAGCTCCTGCAAAAAAAGTAGCAACTAAGCCAGTTGCAAAAACGCCAGCCAAAAAAATTGCCGACAGTAAAGCCCCAGCAAAAGTTGCCAAGAAATCTGCAAAAGGCATCAAGGGTGATGTTATTGAGTTAGATGGCGAAGTAATCGACTTAGATGTTGATGTCGTAATCGACGATGTTGAATTAGCAGCAGCTGCAGTTCTTGAAGTTGATTTAGAAACTGAACTTGTAGCTGATCTTGCAGACATCGCAGACGAAGATGATGCCAAGCCAGCAATTGCTGCCGATAGCGACAACTTAGTTATCTCAGATGTTGATGACACCGATGAGCCAGTCCAGCAAGTTATTACCGCAGGCGCTACCGCTGACCCTGTTAAGGATTACCTAAAGCAAATCGGTAAAGTTCCGTTGCTTAATGCTGAAGAAGAAGTTGATTTAGCAAAGCGAATCGAAGCTGGTTTGTTTGCAGAAGAGCTACTTGCAACGCGTGGGCCATTTAAGGATCGTCGTCAGGGCGATTACGAATGGATTGCTGAAGACGGACAGCGTGCAAAGAATCACTTACTTGAAGCAAACCTTCGTCTCGTGGTTTCGTTAGCTAAGCGTTACACCGGACGTGGCATGTTGTTCTTGGACTTGATTCAAGAAGGAAACCTTGGTCTGATCCGTGCGGTTGAAAAGTTTGACTACACCAAGGGCTATAAGTTCTCGACATATGCAACCTGGTGGATTCGCCAAGCGATTACTCGCGCGATGGCTGACCAAGCTCGCACAATTCGTATTCCAGTTCACATGGTTGAAGTCATCAACAAGTTGGCACGTGTTCAGCGCCAGATGCTTCAAGACTTAGGCCGAGAGCCAACACCAGAAGAGCTAGCTCGCGAACTAGACATGACGCCCGAGAAGGTTGTTGAAGTCCAAAAGTATGGTCGTGAACCAATTTCGCTGCACACTCCGCTTGGCGAAGAAGGCGACAGCGAGTTTGGCGACTTGATCGAAGACTCGGAAGCAATTGTTCCTGCTGATGCAGTCTCGTTCACATTGCTGCAAGAGCAGTTGGACTCAGTGCTTGATACCTTGTCAGACCGTGAGTCCGGTGTTGTCAAAATGCGCTTTGGTCTAACTGATGGTCAACCGAAGACTCTGGATGAAATTGGAAAAGTTTACGGCGTCACGCGAGAGCGCATTCGTCAGATTGAGTCCAAGACCATGTCCAAATTGCGTCACCCATCGAGATCACAGGTGCTTCGAGACTATTTGGATTAGAAATTCATTGATTTTTCAAAAAGGGATTGGCTAAGCGCTAGTCCCTTTTTGCGTGTCGCAACCTGCCAAAATATTCACCATCGGGCAGGGTTGAGGGGTAGACATTTTCTTCCTCTGGCGGTGTTAAATGAAGTCGGCTATTCGAGTCTCATTATTGGGTTTGTCCCTAGCTTTGGTACTTAGCGCTTGTGGTGGCAGTGAACCTGAAGTGGCATCAGTTAGCACCCAACCCTCAGTAGCTCCCGAGGCCCCACCTGTCTGGTCGCTAACTGGGTTGCCAGGTCCCGAAGATGCACAGATTCAACCAATAGTTGTTGTGAAGATCGAAAATGATCCTGTGGTTCGGCCACAGACTGGGTTAGACCGCGCAGATTTAATTTTCGAGGAATTGGTCGAAGGCGGAATGACTCGCTTTGCTGTGGTCTACCAATCAGATCTACCCGAAGAAGTTGGCCCCGTAAGAAGTGTTCGCCATGTGGATGTTGCAATAGCCGAGCCCATGGCTGATGCGTTTGTATTCTCAGGTGGAGCAAAGCGCACTATGAAGTTTGTTAAGCGCAAGATTCCAACCACAATCAGCGTGATCAATGAAGGCGCTCCAGGTATGTTTCGTAAACCTGGAATTAATGCACCGCACAATTTGTTTCTGAAGATGGATGAGATGCTGGATTCAATCGCTGCTAAGGATACGGCGAGCACTGGGTTCTTCGTGCGCCCAGAAGCATTGCCGGTAGCACCCTCAGCCTCACCTAGTGCCAGTAATGGAACATCTGATGAATTGCTCGGCAAACCAGTAACCAATGTGAGTGTTGTATTTAGCAAATTCTCGGGCCCAAATTGGAAGTGGAACGCAACTGACAAGATGTGGATGCGAAGTGAAGGTGTGAAGCCATTCCTTAACAAAGATGGAACTCAATTTGGAACTAACAATCTGGTTGTTATTGAAGTTCGCGAGATTGACGCTGGGTACAAAGGGCAAACGGGTGGTTACGTGCCACGAACAGTTTTAACAGGATCTGGCAGAGCCTGGGTGCTAAGTGATGGCAAGGCTGTTGAGGTTTCCTGGAACAAACCATTCGTTGATGCCCAGATGGAACTAACAGATCTAGCTGGCAAGCCATTCACAATGCCAGCTGGTCGAACTTGGGTCGAATTGCTACCAGTTTCAGTCGAAGGCTCTTCAGTCTTTACTGGAACCTACAGTTTTGATGGCGTTTTAGTGGCAATAAAGGATCTGCCTAAGCCGGCGGCCACACCAGAGCCGAGTGACACCGCTACACCTTAGTGCGAAGCCACTTCGAATAAGTGATGTGAAAAACTAAGCGTTATCTAGTTGATGGGTTTCATCTTGGACATCAACTGCCACAGCGCGAAGACGAACTTCATGTTCTTTAAAGTGATGTCCGCAGAACTGTAAGGCCGAACCGCCTTCTAAAAACACGCGAACCAGCGCTTGAGCAGCGCAACGGTCACAACGATCAGCAGCAGTAAGTGGAGTACGAGTGATTGTTGAAGTCATCCTTGCACCAGTTCCTTTTAGTCGATTAGCGTGTTCTGACTATTGTGTAATCATTTCAGAGACTTCGCTCTCTAACACGCCGAGAAGCATCAACCTGGGACCAGGTTCACTATGGGCGTATTGATCACACTGTGAACGGAATTAATTCAGATGATTCACAAATACACTTACTGCAATGTCTTTAAGCGGCGTGGCAGCCTTACTTACCAGGTTAAAAACCCTATTGTTAAAGGGTTATGGCAGCTAAAAAGACCGCAGCAGTTGCGGGTGATTACAACGCATCTGATCTTTCGGTCCTAGAAGGCCTAGACGCCGTGCGTAAGCGCCCTGGTATGTATATCGGTTCCACAGACTCCCGAGGCTTAATGCACTGTCTGTGGGAGATTATCGATAACTCAGTAGATGAGGCCTTGGGGGGGCATTGCACTCGTATTGAAGTAACTCTGCACTCTGACCAGATCGCTGAAGTTCGTGATAACGGTCGTGGTATCCCAGTCGATGTTGAACCAAAAACCAAGCTAACTGGTGTTGAGGTTGTCATGACCAAACTTCATGCTGGCGGCAAGTTCGGTGGTGGCTCATACACCGCATCTGGTGGTCTGCATGGTGTGGGTGCATCTGTTGTGAACGCACTGTCTAGTCGCATGGATGTTGAAGTGGATCGATCTGGAAATACCCATGTAATGAGTTTTAGCCGAGGTGCACCTGGTGTGTTCGTTGGCAAAGACGAAACCAGCAAGTTCACCAAACAAGGTGGCCTAAAAAAGGCTGGCAAGCCTGCCAAGAAAACAGCAACTGGAACTCGAATCAAATTCTGGGCGGATTCGCAAATCTTTACGCCAGATGCAGCTTTTGATTTAGGCGAGATTCACGCCCGTGCCCGCCAAACTTCGTTCTTAGTTCCAGGCTTGACGATTATTGTCACAGACAATCGCTTAAAGAGCGATAACACTTCTGAGTTTGTTCATGTTGGCGGTATTTCGGAATTCTGTGAATTCTTAACAACCGGCGAGGCAGTATCACCAGTGATTCGATTAAAAGGATCTGGCAAGTTCACTGAAACTGTGCCGGTGCTCGATGATCAAGGACACATGACACCGCAATCAGTTGAGCGTGAACTTGGCGTCGACATTGCATTGCTCTGGAACAACACGTATGACACTACGTTGCAGTCATACGTAAACATCATTTCCACGCCAAAGGGCGGGACTCATGTGACCGGCTTTGATCGCGCAATTGTCAAAGTCCTTAACGAACAACTAAAAGCTCAGCGACTACTTAAGGCTGGGGAAGATGCAGTATCAAAAGAAGATGTCCAAGAAGGTTTAACTGCGGTAGTAACCGTGCGTCTGGCCGAACCACAGTTCGAAGGTCAAACAAAGGAGATTCTAGGAACTCCGGCTGCTACCAAAATTGTAAATACTGTAGTGAGCAATGAGCTTGCTAACTGGTTTACCAATCCACCACGTGGTGCAAAGCCAGCCACTCGAATTGTTCTGGATAAAGTTGCCAACGCATCCAGAGCTCGCTTGGCTGCCCGTCACCATCGAGACACTCAACGTCGAAAGACGGCCCTTGAGTCCTCAACCTTGCCAGCAAAGCTCAAAGACTGTCGTAGCGAAGATAACGATCGCACCGAGTTGTTTATCGTCGAAGGTGACAGCGCACTGGGAACTGCTAAGTCAGCGCGTAACAGTGAGTTCCAGGCTCTGCTACCAATTCGCGGCAAAATCCTAAACGTTCAAAAGGCATCTCTAGCGGACATGCTCAAGAACAATGAGTGCGCCTCAATTTTGCAGGTTATCGGCGCGGGCTCTGGTCGATCATTCGACATGGAAGCAGTTCGGTATCACAAGATAATCATCTTGGCTGATGCTGACGTTGACGGCGCTCACATTCGCACGCTTTTATTGACGCTGTTCCAGCGCTATTTAACGCCGCTGCTAGAGGCTGGGCGGATCTATGCGGCAGTACCGCCATTGCATCGGATCGAAGTAATTGGTTCAGGCAAGAAGCCAGGTGAGGTTATCTACACCTACAGTGATGCGGAAATGACTGCCACAGTTAAAGACTTAACAAAGCAAGGCCGACGTTGGAAAGAGCCGATCCAGCGTTACAAAGGTCTTGGCGAGATGGACGCAGTGCAATTGCGCGAAACCACAATGGATCCAGAGAAGCGCACCCTTCGTCGCATCACCGTGAGCGATGCCAAATCAGCAGAGAATATTTTTGAATTGCTTATGGGTAGTGAAGTGGCCCCGCGTAAGGACTTCATTATTGATGGTGCGGCAAAACTTGATCGCACCAAGATCGATGTCTAAGACTTTTTAGCGCGACTTACTGCCACAGGAACGCCACCGACGCCCCAGTCATCGGCAGTTACTTCATTGATGACAATTCGCACGTTATCTGGATCGGCGTCAAGCACTCGGATTGCAGCTTCCGAAATCTCTTTGATCAACGAATGCTTTTGTTCTACGCTACGGCCTTCAATCAATTGCACAGTTATAAATGGCATTTCAGTTCCTAACTAGAAGTCGTACGTTTGAAGTTTGCCGGTGTTCACATCAAACACTGCGCCGCCAACAGTCACATTATTGGCAACAAGAAATGGGTGAGTACGAATGCGCTTGACATCGATCTGTAGCGCTTCAATTGGATCGTTAACGGTTCGGAACTCAACGCTGCGAGTATCTACACCAAAATCTTGCAAAATAGTTTGATGAATTTCCGATTCTGTGGCGCTAGCCATTCGGCAGTCAGTATGTGGCATGACTAGGACTCGATTTACTCCGAGTAGAAAGGTAGCTAGCACTAAGGTTCGCAAAACGTCATCAGTTACCCGAGCGCCAGCATTTCGCAGGATTTTTACGTCACCTGGTTGCATACCAACAATTGCTAGGGGGCTAATTCGGGAGTCCATACAGGTAATGATCGCTAACCCTTGTGCTGCCTTACCGGTTAGATGTGAACTCTCAAAATCTGAAGAGTACAAATCATTAGCAGCCAAAACATCCTTGAAAATATCTTTTGGAAACGGTTGATTTGGCATACCTCATTCACCGCCGCCGCTGGAGTGGCCTGGGAATACACCTTGATGTTCATCGATGTATGGCACTGAGTTGTTAACTGCTAGGCCAGCTTCACCAAATCCAACTGAAATCAATGGCACCTTACCGACATAAGTTGTGATGTCACCTGCAGAATAAACCCGAGGCAAGTTGGTCCTCATTGTGGTGTCAACCAAAATTCGGCGCTTCTCGAGTTCAATACCCCAGTTAGAAATCGGTCCGATGTTTGCAATGAAACCAAGAGCTGCAACTAAAGTCTGAGCGGGTAAAGTGCGAGATTCGCCATCTTTGTTCTTTATGGTTACCGATTCAATCCAGTCATCACCAGCAACGCTTTCGACCTCGGAATTAACAATTAGCTCAACACCCATGGCGCGAACTTGATCAACTGTTGCAGCGTGGGCACGGAAGGTATCGCGACGGTGAACTAGCGTTACAGATTTTGCGATTGGAGCTAATGAGTATGCCCAGTCAAAAGCTGAATCGCCACCACCGATGATGACCACATCTTTACCAGCATGCACATCAAGTTTTGGAACGAAGTAAACCAAGCCCTTGCCAACGTATTCGTTACCAGCTGGTAACTCGCGGGGAGTAAAGGACCCAATGCCACCAGTGATGATTGCAACTTTGGCTTCAATTACGGTGCCCTTGTCGGTGACTACTCGAACTGGACCAGCTTCACTGGTCTCAAGTTCCTCGGCGCGTTCACCCAGGATAAAGGTTGGGTTAAAAGCCCCCGCTTGCTTCATTAGTCCATCAACCAAGTCACGACCCTTTACGGCAGGGAATCCGGCGATGTCGAAGATTTCTTTTTCTGGGTACATGGCGGTGATTTGACCACCAGGCTCAGTTAAAACGTCTAGAACAGTTACCGAAAATCCTCTGAAACCAGCGTAATAAGCCGCATATAGACCTGCTGGACCAGCACCAATAACTAGGACATCACTCATAATCTCGAGTTTATCTTTGAATTCGGGTAGTTGGAAACCCAAGCGGCTCAGTGGAACTGTTAGACCTCATCGGTCAAGCATTGAACCTTATTGCCTCAATTGAGTTTGCTGTAGTTGTAACTCAAGACTGTCGCCGTAGCTACCCATGCCTGGTAGGGCAGCAGAGCAATACCAAGTGGAACAGACGTTCTAAACGCAACCACGACCATGGGAATTGTGAGTAGCGCAGTTAGAGCAAGTGAGAATGCTGCAGTCTCCAGGTTGTGTGGAACGTAGAACTGATAGGCCCACACAAGCGCGCAGAAAACAGATGCGGCAAAAAATCCAAGATAGATAAGCGTGGCCGTAGTTGTAGCACGTTGAGCGACTGTGACTGCTGCTATTCCAAGAACAATAAAGTTATATGGCCAGATTATTCCAAAGATAATGTCGGGTGGTTGCCAAGCCGGGGCATTTAGATTCCGGTACCAGTTATCGCCAGTGTTTACCCAGAGACCAGAGCCAATTACATAAATAGCGACGAGTCCAACGCCGGTAATAGCGGCTAGATTTTTCACTTGCTATGGCTTAACTTTTAACACGGAGCCGCGCAGACCGCAGCTACTGGTTTACGCAACTTGGTCCCAGTACTATCCCGCCTACCGAGCTTGTCAGGGACATCCACGGCGGCACCTGTTGAGCCACAGGCATGCATGGGACCATTACCGGCTGTTGCTGCAACCAACACATCTTCGCCAGCTAAGAACTTGTGGCAACGAACACCGCTAGTGGCTCGACCCTTACCTGGGAACTCAGTTAACAAAGTGAGCTTCATAGTGTGAGCGGCAGTGCCAGGAAGCGCTCCTGCCTCGCCGCCGACTGTTGCCACTAAACATTCATCATGGGCATCAACAACAGAACCAAAGATAACTTCGGCACCCTCATAAAGACGGATGCCAACAACGCCAGCAGCTGGACGACCGGTTGCTCGAACCAAGGAAGCGTCGAAATGCAAAAGTTGAGCGTCGCTTGTTATTAACACGACTTCGCCACTTTCGTCCTCGCACTGGATTGCGCCAACAAGGTAATCGCCTTCTTCGAGACGAATTACATTCCAGTCACCGGCTGAGGCAGGAATGTCATTGACTACTCGCTTCACGGTTCCATAGGCAGTAGTTAGGAAAAGCGTGGACTCAGGTTGATCTAGAGCCATAAGTGAAAGTGCAGTTTCACCCTTATTCAGTGTTAAGAATTCTTTTAGTGCGGCGCCACCAGCCACAGAAAGCGCAGCGCCGTCAGCAAGGGCTGGCAAATTAACAACTGATTGACGGATTACACGACCAAAACTAGTAACGATTCCGACGTCACCTCGGGCAGTTGTACGAACCATGGATCGAATTGTGTCGTGGCTTGTCCGCTTCTTGGCAAACTCAAGTGGGATCTCGCCAGTTGTGCGAGCCAACAAGCCAGTCGCTGACATCAATACAAAGCATGGGTCGTCGGTAACTTCTAGTGGAACTGGCAATGCAGCAGAAATTATGCCGTCATCCGATAGCAATTGTGATCGGCGATCATCACCATATTGGTTTGCCACATCGGTTAGTTCTTGACCAACAACTTTGCGCAGACGCTTATCATTTTCCAGAATGTCAGTTAAATCAGTAATGATGGCGCGCAATTCATCTTGTTCTTTCTCAAGTTCCAAGCGCGAGAACTTAGTCAATCTACGAAGTGGCATTTCCAATATGTAATTAGTTTGAATTTCACTTAAGTCAAAAACACTCATCAAACGCTCACGCGCCGCAGCCGTGTCATCACTACCTCGAATGACCGCAATAACTTCATCAATGTCAAGAATTGCAACCAAGAGGCCGTCAACTAAATGTAAGCGATCCTGAGCCTTAGCCCTGCGGAACTCACTTCGACGGCGTACAACTTGAAGTCGGTGATCAATGAAAACTTGAAGTAATGGCTTAAGGCCAAGAGTCACTGGCTGACCATTAACTAGAGCAACGTTATTGATGTGAAAGGCATCCTCAAGTGGAGTTAACTTGTAAAGCTGATCTAGCACTGCCTCGGGGTGAAAACCATTTTTGATTTCGATAACCAATTCAAGTCCAGATTCGTAGTCAGTTAAATCGATGACATCCGAGATACCTTGCAACTTCTTGTTGGTCACTAATTCTTTGATGCGTTCAATGACTCGCTCTGGACCAACTTGATACGGCAGTTCGCGAACTATGATTCCTTGCCGACGCGGAGAGATTTGTTCGATATCGACTTTGGCGCGAACTTTAAAGCTACCTTTGCCACCTTCGTAAGCTTCTCTAATTCCATCAAGGCCATAAATGATGCCTCCAGTTGGCAGATCAGGACCTGGGACAAAAGTCATTAACTCATCAAGTGTTGCTTTGGGATGAGCAAGTAGGTGAGAGGCAGCAGCAACAACCTCACGCAAGTTATGCGGCGGCATGTTTGTCGCCATACCGACTGCAATACCAGATGCACCATTTACTAACAGGTTTGGAATTGCTGAAGGTAAGACGGTTGGTTCGAGCTCGCGGCCGTCATAGTTTGGCGTGAAGTCAACTGTGTCTTCATCAAGGGAATCCACCATTGCGCTTGCCGGGCTTGCAAGCCGGGCTTCGGTGTAACGGTAGGCAGCTGGGCCTTCATCAAGTGATCCAAAGTTACCGTGACCATCAACAAATGGCAGGCGAAGCGAC
Source organism: Candidatus Nanopelagicales bacterium (assembly GCA_044232525.1). Classification (GTDB taxonomy): domain Bacteria; phylum Actinomycetota; class Actinomycetes; order S36-B12; family UBA5976; genus UBA5976. Next base: position 12,095 of record JBIIMD010000017.1, read on the forward strand.
CAAGACTGAGCCATGCGAACCAGTGCGTCATAGATTGCGCTATCACCATGGGGGTGAAGCTTGCCCATAACTTCACCTACAACACGAGCGCTCTTTACATGTCCCTTATCGGACCGCAATCCCATAGCGGACATAGTGTGCAAAATTCGTCGCTGTACTGGCTTTAGACCATCGCGAGCATCAGGTAGGGCACGGGAGTAAATAACGGAGTAGGCATATTCCAAAAACGAATCTTGCATTTCATTTGCAACATCGATGTCAACGATTTTTCCGGCGTTATGTGCAGGTTTCGATGGTGTGGTTTTAGCCATAGTTAAACGAGTTCCTTGCTAACGGTGTGAAAAGTATTCTTAGTGGTCATTCGGACGATGGCCGAACAAGATGTCATCCCATGAAGGTGAATCATCAACAGCAACAACAGGCGCTGGCGCAACTATTGGAGTGTTTGCAACTGGCATCGGCACGGGCATAGTTGGATGTCCCGGGCCAGCCCATGCAGGTGGTTCAAGCTCTTCGTCTTCAGGCTGGGAAACAGTTGGTAGTCCGACAAGTCGCGGTTTTGCATCTTCAGATTTAACTGCGCCTGCGGTTTGATCAGTTGCTTCATCAAATAACCAACGAGCTTCATCATCTAAGGCAACAATGCTTTTCGCCAGTGGATCAAAAATCCAACTTGCAATTCCGCCTCCGCTTCCGCTAGCCCAGGAAACCGTTACGGTCCAACGCGCATCATCACGTCGGTAGGAATCCCAAACAAGTGTCAAAGTATCAATGCCACGATTAGCAAGTTGACCGGTTGCTAATTCGCCAAGAATAACTTCACCATGTGGGCGACGTACTAAAGTTTCGGCGGCACGTTTTGCCATGTAAGAGCGCTCAGCCAAAACTGGCCCTGCATAACGTTCAATGCGCTCGGGATCAACCCCTGCTTCAGATGCGATTGCTTCAGCAGTTTCACCGCGTCGAATTCGAGTTTGAATGTCGCGTGGAGAGATGCCGGAATCTGTGGTTGTGACTGTTGCGGTGTCATTGGTATTGATGCTGCGCTTAATGTGATCATCAACGGCAACTGTGAATTCGCCACCGTCTTCGTCCATGAAAATAAGTTCGAGGTTGTCTTCGGAGCGCCCGACAAAAATAAGCTCTTTCATGGCCACCTTCTCTGTTTCTTATGCATCTCTAGTTTCGCGGAAAATCCAATAAAATCGGGGCTATTGTGGGGTGTGTCGCACAACTACGCACCAAGGCAGGACAATAGCCAAATGACTTCGCTGCCGGGTAACTCAAGTTCCTTGGAGGAAGTCGCGAACGATCCCAACGTTGCACTAGCCATGCGCATCGCTCTCAGCACCGGCAAGCTGCTGATGGACCGGCCAGCTGATCTTGGGGTGCAAACTAAATCAACGGCAACAGATGTTGTAACCCTTATGGATCAGCGCGCTGAGGCCTTCATAGTGGCTGAGTTGAACAAGCACCGACCTGATGATTCAATCCTGGGAGAAGAGGGTGCAAACCAGTCAGGAACCTCTGGATTTCAGTGGGTGATTGATCCAATCGATGGAACGGTGAACTACCTGCACAAATTGCCACACTGGTGTGTATCCATTGGCCTCGTAGAGCAAGATTCTGGACAGGCTTTGGCCGGTGTTGTCTACGTGCCAGTTTTGGATCAAATGTATATCTCAAGTCGAGGTTTAGGTTCATGGACCATACAAAATGGCGAGTCCAGAAAGCTGGAAGTTTCTTCGTGCCTTGAAATTGGCATGGCACTAATTGCAACAGGATTTGGGTACTCCAGCTCTCGGCGGTCTAGTCAAGCTCGAGTGTTGCAGGAAGTCCTGCCCAAGGTTGCAAATGTTCGTCGTTTAGGGTCATGTGCAATAGATCTTTGCCTCGTGGCGGATGGTGTGCTTGATGGCTACTACGAGAAGGGCGTTAATGCTTGGGATCATGCAGCGGGTGAGTTGATTGCTCGGGAAGCTGGCGCAGTCTCGAGCGGGCTGTATGGCAACCCACTTGGAAATGACATGATCGTGGTAGCAAATCCAGCAATCCATGGCGATTTAGTTGCAATACTTGAAGCCAATCAAGCAGATCGGGATTAATGTGGCGATTTATTCTTTTGGTGACAAAGTTCCGAACATTCACCCCAGTGCATTTGTCCACCCAGAGGCAGTCATTATCGGCGATGTATCCGTTGGTGAAATGTCATTCATTGGACCTTGCGCAGTATTGCGGGGCGATTCAAGTCGAATTGAAGTTGGAGCCCGCACATCAATCCAGGATGGCTCGGTAATTCACTGCACGGCCGAGCTACCGACAATCATTGGAGACGAATGCACGGTTGGACATAACGCTCATTTAGAAGGTTGCACCGTTCAAAGTGGAGCATTAGTTGGCTCCGGTTCGTTGGTTTTACATAAGGCAATCGTGGAATCTGGCGCACTAGTAGCTGCCGGGGCAGTTGTGCTGGGTGGAACTTTGGTTCCAAGTGGCGCATTGGCCGTTGGCGTTCCAGCCAAGATAAAAGAAGGCGCTGCTGACCCGGAAACTATCGCGTACAGCATAAAAACTTATACCGAAAATGCACGTAGATATCCCTTGGAAATGAAAAGAATCAATTAACCTAGGGGCGGTGCTTGCTGAGAGCACCTAATGAAGTAAATTCCGACTCGTTGGAATAACCGAAACCGCTAGGAGATTTAGCTCGTAATGGCAACAGACTACGACGCCCCGAGAAAGACGGACGAAGAGGAAAACGAGGAAAGTCTCGAAAACCTCAAAGCCCAGCATGCCTCGAAGGTCAGTTCAAGTGTCGATGCTGACGAAGCAGATCTCAATGAGTCGCTAGAACTTCCAGGTGCCGATCTATCCGATGAATCCATCACGGTTATGGTCATTCCAAAGCAGGCAGATGAATTTACTTGTTCACGTTGCTTTTTGGTTCACCATCGCAGCACGTTAGCTAAAGAAGTTAAAGGTCAGCCAATTTGTAACGACTGCGCTTAAGCAGTCTCGATAAATTTCGACCGTGCTTAAGCAGTCTCAATAAGTTTCGACTGTGCTTAAGCAGTCTTAAACATTTTTTGCGTTGGTCAACGCTGCAATTAATACATCTGGTTTGCGGGTAGAAACCTGCCAGTAAGGATGCGGATCTTGGGCATCAGTTACTTCAACAATCACGGTGTGCTTGATTCCACCACGCAATTGGAAGTGTGCATTGGAATTTGCATCGGTTGAACGCGCTCGACGTGATTGGTCTGCATCAAGTTTCTGAGTTTTGCCAACATATTGAAGCGGCAGGCGAGCACGACCAACTCGAAAGTTCAATTCATCAATTTGAATCAGCGGAGCATTAACCACTAGGCCGATAGCTACAACAAGGGTTGCAGCTATGCCAACGACGATGCCTAGGTCAGCTCCATAAGCGCGACCATATGCAATTCCCAGCGATGAAGTCATGATGAACGCAAAAACCCATTGGCCTGGAGAAGGCCAAAGCCGCTCTTGGAAAACTGGGCTCTTGCCGTCGACACCTTCGGTAGTCATTCAACAACTCACTTCTGGGATTACAGGTCACTGCATCAAGAGCGACTTATTAGAAACGATACTCTAAAGAACATGGAACGAATTGGTCGCGAGATTCACCCGCTTAGCATTCCAAGTGAGGCTGTAGCACCAGAACGTCACCCAGATGCACCAAAACCAG
>JBIIMD010000079.1:0-4868 GCA_044232525.1 Candidatus Nanopelagicales bacterium
TGAGTGGAAGTCAGAATCAGCGGTCACGGTTGTAATGGCAGCTGAAGGTTATCCAGACTCTCCAAAGACTGGAGCCATCATTTCTGGAATCTCTACTGCCGAGAATTTGGGCCTAACGGTTTTTCATGCCGGAACTAAGTCCAATGAATCAGGGGAAATTCTGGTTAATGGTGGGCGAGTACTCAGTGTTACAGCAACTAGCAGCGATTTAAGCCATGCACGGCACCAGATCTACGCTGGAATTGAGAGAATTGAATTCGACGGGGAACATCACCGCACCGACATTGCAGAAAAAGCAGCACTTGGCCAGATTGATTTGGGAGAACATTATGGATAAATCACAATCAACTAAGCCAGTTATCCCTAACATTCTTGCCAGTCGCTACGCATCTAATGGCATGGCAAACATCTGGTCAGCAGAGAACAAAATTGCAATTGAACGCCACCTTTGGATTGCAGTTCTAAATGCGCAAAAAGATTTGGGAATCGATATCCCGCAAGAAGCTATTGCTGCATACGAAAAGGCATTACCTAACATCAATCTCAACAGTATCAATGAGCGCGAAAGGTTAACCCGCCACGACGTTAAAGCGCGAATCGAAGAATTCTGCGAACTAGCTGGGTTTGAACATATCCATAAGGGAATGACCAGCCGTGACTTAACTGAAAATGTGGAACAACTTCAAATTGTTGAAGCCAGCTATTACATCCGCATTAAGGCACTGGCTACGGCATCTCGATTGGCTGAGCTAGCAGTTCGTTACACCGATGTGGCACTAACTGGTCGTAGTCACAACGTTGCTGCCCAAACTACAACTCTGGGTAAGCGCTTCGCCTCTGCGGCCGAAGAACTTTTGCACTCCATTGAACGCCTTGATGATCTGTTGAGCCGTTACCCATTGCGCGGAATCAAAGGCCCGGTTGGAACTTCACAAGATATGTTGGATCTCTTTGGTGGCGATGCCAGCAAGCTTGCCGAACTTGAAACTCGAATAGCAGAACACTTAGGTATCAAGAACGTACTAACTAGTGTTGGCCAGATTTATCCTCGCTCTTTGGATTACGAAGTATTGACCGCCTTAGTTCAACTAGCCAGTGCGCCAAGTTCACTAGCCACCACAATTCGTTTGATGGCTGGACATGAACTAGTAACTGAAGGTTTTAAAGAAGGCCAAGTTGGCTCAAGTGCGATGCCACACAAGATGAACACTCGCTCTTGTGAACGTGTAAATGGTTTCACCGTAATCTTGCGTGGCTATGCATCCATGGCTGGCGAACTTGCTGGCAATCAATGGAATGAAGGCGATGTGTTCTGCAGCGTAGTTCGCCGCGTTGCATTGCCGGATTCGTTCTATGCAATTGATGGTCTGTTCGAAACCCTCCTCACAGTTCTAGAAGAATTCGGCGCATTCCCAGCCGTAATCGATCGGGAACTTTCTCGCTACTTGCCATTCCTTGCAACTACCAAAATTTTGATGGCGGCGGTTCGCAATGGTGTCGGTCGCGAAACTGCGCATGAAGTAATCAAGGAACACGCAGTTGCTGTTGCACTTGAGATGCGTGGACCAAACGGTGGCGATGGCGATGCAGTGCTAGATCGACTTGCTAATGATTCCCGTCTCGGCATCAATCGTGAAGATCTAGAAGCGCTGATTTCAAAGCCGCTTGAATTTACTGGTGCTGCTCGTGATCAGGTTGCTACGGTTGCCGCTAAAGTTTCAAAACTTGTCGCTACTTCACCTGAAGCAGCAAACTACCGACCGGAGCCTATCCTGTGACAATTCAGCCCACCGACTATGAATTAGGTGCTGAGTTTAAGCATGTTTACTCCGGCAAAGTTCGCGATCTTTATGAAGCCCCAGATGGTCGATTGCTGTTTATCGCTAGCGATCGCATCTCGGCTTATGACTGGATACTGCCCTCAGTAATTCCAGACAAAGGACGAATCCTCACTGCTATGTCCATGTGGTGGTTCGATCGCTTACAAGGCATTGTGCCAAATCACGTACTTTCAACAAACGTTCCGAACTCAGTTCGAGGACGGGCAACTTATTGCGAAAAGCTTGAGATGCTTCCTGTGGAATGTGTAGCTCGCGGTTATCTAGCCGGCTCCGGCTATACCGATTACCTACGTGACCAATCAATCTGTGGCAATGGTTTGCCGCCAGGTCTTAAAGACGGTGCAAAACTTCCAAAGACACTATTTACTCCGGCTACTAAAGCAGCCATTGGCGATCATGACGAGAACGTAACTTTTGACGAAGTTATTACTTCGATTGGCATGGAAGAAGCGCAACAGCTTAAGCGCTTCACAACTTGGATTTATGACGTAGCTGCTGAAATCGCACTTGATCGCGGAATTATCTTGGCTGATACCAAGTTTGAATTTGGCCTAGGCATCGTTGGGGCCAATAAGGATCAGATCGTTCTTGCTGACGAGGTATTGACCCCAGATTCTTCACGTTATTGGCCGGCAGATCAATGGGTACCAGGCCAAGCTCAGCCTTCATATGACAAGCAATTTGTCCGCGATTGGCTAACCTCACCTGCCTCAGGTTGGGATAAGAATTCTGGCGAAGCACCACCAGCTCTACCTGATGAAGTTATTGAGAAAACTCGCGAACGTTATGTTGCCGCCTACGAACAACTAACTGGCCAAAAATTTCAGTAGGTAAAGGGCGGGAACTCAACTAGATATCTCGTTGAGTTCCCTCCAACACTGGCGCCCCTGGCAGGATTCGAACCTGCAACCGTCGACGTAGTCAATGTCGGGCTCTGTCCAATTGAGCTACAGAGGCACCCCATTTAGAGTTTGCAGACATACCTCATTACTCGACATCAAATAGTTGCGTCTGTGGACAACTAATAAATGTGAATCAAGAGATTGACTTTTACGAGTTTTGAAATGAATATAGGTAATACGTAGTCAACGTCGGATGATTTCTACTTTGTCCAAGAGATACGCCCCTGATTGGTCAGGGGCGTATCTCTTTTCTTAATTGCACTTGCATTTGTTCAAAATATGTTTAAAAATCAACGCATGGATGAATCGTTAAAAATTGCGCCCGAGCGGTCTCTTGTAGAAATGATCTTTAAGTTAAAGCTCGAGGAATCTTTTGCGGTTGTCTTGACGGCAAAACAACTTCGTGAACGAATTGCAAATAGAAAAAAATAGCTTCAGTTAATTACTTTTCGCCCCAACGCGGACTTGTGCTCTTGGGTGGATACAAAGTTTCCCGAATCAAAATGATTCCTGGCTGCTTTAGATCCAAAGCATCGCCTAAATCTTCAATCGTGGTTTCAGTAAACGAAAGCCCAAATGATTGCGCAAGGATTGCCCAGTCAGGTGAAACTAAATCAACACCGCGTTCTGGATGACCCATAACTTGCTGGTCATAACGCAACATTCCATAGCCACCGTCATCAACGATCAAAAGTGTGTATGGCAGATTTTCTTGCACGATAGTTGCCAGCTCACCAAGAGCAAATGCCACGCCACCGTCACCACAAATAGCAAGAGTGCGCTGACCAATTGCTGCTGGTCCGATTGCTGCTGGCAAACCAAAACCTAGAGTTCCCCAACCAACTGGATAAACGATTCGCCGTGGCCGTGGTTGTTCTGCGTAAACACCAGTCCAGTAACCGCAAACTGACATGTCGCAAACAATCGTGCCATCGGCTGGCCAATGCTTTTCGATTGCTTCAACAAGTGCGATGCCACGCTTTGATTTTTCGCCAATTCGCAAACGATCTCGCACTGTCTTATTAACGGATGCAACATCAACCCAGGAATCTAGAGCAGAAGTTCCAGCGACAAATGCGGATGCAACGCCATTGATGTTGTTATTCAATACAACGGCAGTTGGATCAACATTGCGCATAGTTTTTGTTGGTTCAACGTCAACCAACACAATTGTCTTTGGCCAAGCAATCGCCCAGTTCTTGGTATTCATGCCATCTAGTTGACTACCGAACACAACGAGTGCGTCAGCATCAGCTAACACTGCTTCAGTTTCTGGTTCATGAATCGGTGCAACTAAAGTGAGTTCTGAATCTGCAGCGATACCACGACCAGCAAACGAGGTAAGGATTGGTGCATTCCAATGCGCAGCAAGCGCAGCAATTGAATCAGAAGAATTGACTGCGCCGCCACCAGCCCAAATCACAATCTTGCTTGAGCCTTCGAGTGCTGCTTGTGCTGCAGCGATATCAATTTCGAGAATCTCTTGGCCGATTTCAAGTGTTGGTTTGGTGCCAGTGAACTGCTGACCCAGAACATCTGCTGGAATTCCTAGATATCCAGCACCGACTGGAGCGCGAAGTAAATCGCGAATCATTTCAGCAGCAACATCAACTGCAGTCTCGCCATCAGTAACGCTGACTGCCATCGAGATCCCAGCAAGTTTTTTGGCTAGGGGAGCAAACATTGCTGCTTGATCATCCATTTCGTGTAGTAATCCACGAGCACCATCTTTAGAGCGTTTTCCAATCGGCGCTTCGGAAGAAATCACAAACACTGGCGAACCACTAATGGCCGCTTCACCAAAGGCACCAAGGGTATTTGCAGCTCCCGGACCAGTTGTGGTCAATGCCACACCTAGGGATCCGGTGGTCCGGGCTACACCATCTGCGGCATATGCAGTGGTCTGTTCATGTCGAACACCAACGATTGCAGGGCGATTTGGACCCAGTGCGTCCCAGAAAGCCAGGTTGTGTACACCAGGGATTCCAAAAGTCGTTTTTACACCGGCTTCCCAGAGTAAATCTAGGATTACCCCGGCTACAGTTTGCTGGTTCGAACTGGCATTGTTAGACATGTAAATCACTTTATCGTCAATGAAAGAGGCCCCGGGTGTCCACCTTCAAAT
>JBIIMD010000001.1:0-48502 GCA_044232525.1 Candidatus Nanopelagicales bacterium
TGGGGCCATTGCAGAGTCCGCGACCTTAGCTGTTGACGCCAAAGCTAAGGCATTAAAAGCCGCTGGTCGGCCAGTTATTGGCTTCGGGGCTGGTGAACCAGATTTCCCAACTCCTGACTACATAGTCGAAGCGGCGGTTGCTGCGTGCCGCGATCCAAAGTGGCATCGCTATACCCCTGCCGGCGGATTGCCAGAACTAAAGTCAGCAATCGCAGCAAAGACGCTTCGTGATTCTGGATTTGTAGTTGATCCAAATCAAGTTCTCATTACTAATGGTGGCAAGCAAGCCTTGTACAACGCATTTGCTGCATTGCTAGATCCAGGTGACGAAGTATTGCTTCCGGCTCCGTACTGGACAACTTATCCAGAATCAATTCGCTTAGCTGGTGGAATTCCAGTTGAAATCATGACTGATGAATCAACTGGTTACCGCACTTCGATTGCGCAACTTGAAAAAGCAATTACTCCAAAGACCAAAGCATTGGTTTTTGTTTCCCCAAGTAATCCAACCGGCGCGGTTTACTCTCCTGCTGAAGTAGAAGCTATCGGACAATGGGCAGTTGAAAAAGGTATCTGGGTTGTAACTGATGAAATCTACGAACACTTGGTTTACGGTGACGCCGAATTTTCTTCAATGCCAGTTTTGGTTCCTGAATTAGCCGATAAATGCATCATTGTGAATGGTGTTGCAAAAACTTATGCAATGACCGGTTGGCGTGTGGGTTGGATGATCGGACCTTACGACATCGTTAAGGCTGCAACAAACTTGCAGTCACATGCCACATCAAACGTTGCTAACGTTTCACAGATTGCTGCGCTGGCAGCAGTATCGGGTGATCTTTCTGCAGTTGATGAAATGAAAATTGCATTTGATCGACGTCGTCAGCTAATTACCAAAATGCTCAATGAGATCGAAGGCGTTAATTGCCCAGAACCTGAGGGTGCGTTCTACGTCTATCCTTCCGTCAAAAACATTTTGGGTAGAGAGATTCGTGGCAAAGTTCCAACCACCTCTGCTGAACTTTCAGCATTGATTCTGGATGAAGTTGAAGTTGCAGTAGTACCTGGTGAAGCATTTGGAACTCCAGGTTACATTCGACTTTCCTACGCTCTAGGTGATGACGACTTAATCGAAGGTATCTCTAGAGTTCAAGACTTACTTAAGTAGATCTAGCTAAGCAACTCGCTTTAACAAGTTTCGTCGAGTCCTTGTAGTAGCAGATTGAGAACGACTTTTTGCTGCAAGATTCTGGAAGATCGGGCTTGCAATTGATTCAAATTCTTTTGTGATGGAATTCTTTGCATCAAGCTTTCCAACGAAAGTATTCTGCTCGAGCGCTTTGCGCAAAGTGTTGAAGTCATATTCAGTCTCAAAGATTGATTCAAGCCCAGTATGACGGGTTACTGCCGATCTAACATCCTTGCTTTGCGCTTGACTCGTTATGCCCCAAAGTAAAACGTGAACATCAGACTTTGCAAAAAGTTCATGCAGCTCAAGGTATCCCCTAACAAGTCGAGCAATTCCTACGCTGTCAGCCCTGGCGCAAATAATTGTTATTTGAGCAGATTCAAGGGCAGTTAGTGCTGCTGCGTGTCGCCTTGGTATTGAAGTTTCATGCATCAGGCTGTGATCTATTTCTAATACGCCCCCTACATCAGAAATAACTACATCAAAGTGCGCTCTCGTCTTTTGCCACAACTCTCTAAGTGCTGAAACTCTTAAGTCAGTCCAACGAGAAGTTCTTGGCAAACCAGCCACTAATGACAATCTCTCGGAAACTTCAGGGAGTAGACCTAGGTGATGCTGAATTGAAGAGTTTCTGCGCTCAACTGAGCGACATACTTCAAGTAAGCCACTTTGAATTGATTCAAGTCCCAGTTCTTGGTCAAGCGATGGGCCATAAGTATCTGCCTCAACAATGCAAGTGAGTGCACCCATTTTTGAAAACTGCCAACCCAATTCCTTAACCGCCGTTGTTCTGCCACAAGACCCCCCAAACCCAGCAACTGCAATATGGATGCCTTTCGGTTCTGGTTCCAAAACAGTGGATTGCGATTCCCCTCGGATCAATTCTGCAACTTTTTTTAGGCTGGCAAGAGGATTAGTGGGATCAAGTTCAATGCAGTGCTCTACTCCAAGATCATGCCAGCGATCAAAGTTACTTGTTATTGCAATCAACTGAATATCTCTTTCCAGAAGATCTGCGAGCAAATCCTGGCTCACTCGAGGCGTGGCATCAGATACTAAAACTCCTTGGCATTCTGTTACTTGAATGGCTGCTCTAATGTCCACGCCATCAACACATCGACGCTGTACACGTACTCCAAACATTGGGTGACCAAGTCCGCTGACAAATTGTGCTTCCCAGTCCACATGGCCAAGAGCTGCAATCACATTTTTCACAGCGAATTTCCATCTGCTGGTATCGCGACCAAGTCGATCAACCCATCTCGCATCGCTTGGACAAGCACTTGAACTTGGTCTTGTGATATTTGCACAGTAACTGATGTGTCCATTCCCGAATCAATGAATTCGGGCGCAGCAGCAACAACTGCGTTGGGAATTATCAAAGTTGCTGGACCTGGCAGTTCAACGCCATCAAGGCTTGGAGTCATCCAAACATCGACTTTTTCACCAGGACTAACTTTCGGTAGATGTCCAGCACGTATTGGAACGCTGACCGAGCGAGCATCTGCGCTGAAGCTGCTAGAAATTGAATTCGTGTTCATTAAGTCGCCCACATACAGATCTCGGCTAGCAACTTTTCCAATGACGTCAGTAGGAACAGAAATCAAGTTTTGTACACCTGGCACCGATACTTGAACTGGACTAACGTCTCCTTCTCGAATTTGAGCTCCTTGAGCAATGTTTGTATTTAGAGTTACCGCTGGTACTCGAGTCGAAGCTTTAGCAATCACTAATTGTCCGATCACCATTGCCCCAAGAACAAGGATGATTCCAAGCCAGAGACGCGGATCCTGTGTTTTGCGATTTGATTGCACAGATGATTTGCGTTCGGTATTTTGCCCAACGCGGATTGGAATTGCCATAAAGTTCCCCCAAACTTTCTCCAATCGTCACATAGATCGCACTCCCTAACACTTCGACTTTTGGAAACTGTGGAAAACTTCTTTATAGCTTTTTAAAGACAAGTCATCATTGAGTTATGGCTGCAAGATTTTTAACACTAAGCGACGTTGCTGAACTACTGAACATTGCACCAGCGCAGGTCTACACGCTGGTTCGCACGGGAGAATTGTCTGCGATCAAGATTGGTGCACGCGGACAATGGCGAGTTGAAGACAAAGCCTTGGAAAATTACATCGAGCAACTGTATTCTTCAACTGCAGAGTTTGTGGCCCGAAATCCTCGATAGCTACATCAGTCAGAGTTAGACATTCTGCTGGCAACGATCGACTGTTTTGGAATCGTTAGAACTCTTGAATTCACTTGTATTTCTAACGAATCAAATCCGATTTGCGTGCAAAAGCCTTCGATGACCTGGTCTCCACGTAGATACCAGGCACATGTCTTTTTCTGATCTGCCAGATCATGAAACCAAACATTATCTAGCCAATTGATTGCATCTGGCACTGCAGATTTTTGTGAAAGCGAATTAAGTCCCGACACAGCAGATACAAAATTGAAGTTGACAAGAAATTGGGTTGTTGAATTCTCCATAATCAAAAACGGGTCTGCTAGATGTGTTAATTCACCAGTCACTATCGGCAAATGGGAATGAGCCAGTCGAATTTCAATTCTGCCCTTGGTATTTCTCAGTCGTTCTAGCCAAGAAATGTGGGCTTGCTCAAATCGAACGGTTTCCAAGACTTCATAAGCAAGATCTAAGCGTTCCTCTGACTCCAATTCTTGTTCAGCTTGAATCAAGACCTTATTTAGCTCAGCTATTAAAGCTGGCTCGAATTCGTCAGATTCCATGTCGATATTCCATCTGATTTGAGCTCTGATCGACTTGTGAAACCTCTTTCTGTGGATAACTAAAAGTAGATATCCACAGATTTACCTGAGTTCAGCTGCAGGTATTGACAGTCAATCAAAGAGAAAATAGAAAGTTTGTACTGGTGTTTTTGGGGGAATAAAAACATCAATCAGCACCTGCAGGCACATGCAAGGTTTGCCAGTGCTGGAATTGCTAAACGTTTCGGGGGGAAACAATGAATGCAATTATCTACGCGCTACCAGCGCCAAGTATGCGCCAATACCAACCTGGCAACATTATTAATTTGCCAGTTCGAACTAAGCACGGATTGCAAGAAACTTTGCCATTCGAATGGCCAACAGATGGTTCGAATGCGATCAAGTATGTGCCACCACGAATGGCCGAAAACCGACTAGACAGTTTTGATCCACAAGCAACCGCCAGAGTTGATCTTCCTTCTGCTCGGCAGTGGTCAATGCGTTTAGTTCATGCGTTAGTTGAAGTAGTTAATGGCTCCAGGCCAGCAGCTCAACTAAACAGGTGGATTACGCCAGAAGTTATGAGCCAACTACAGAGCCAAATTGCTAAGAACAAAATGCCACGACTAGGTGTTCGCAGCATCCATGTCCATGAGACCGATGATGGCGTAGCCGAAGTTAGTTCTGTATTTGGGACACCTAATCGTTCGTTTGCACTAGCCCTGAGACTCGAGGGTTTGGATGGTAGATGGCGAGCTACAAGTTTGATGTGGGCACTGCCGGAATGATTTCGGCAGCATAAGTATTGCCGGAATGATTTCGGCAGTGCCTACTCAGCTAGTTAGCTGCTCCATGGCACTTCTTGAACTTGCTGCCTGATCCACATGGGCAAGGTTCGTTACGTCCCACGTTTGCATATGCATCATTTGAAACTGAGGTGGTTCTAACTTCACCAGTTTCACTTGGGCCCGAGTACTGAAGGGCCGCTACTGATTTCGGTGTGATCAAACCTTTAGTTTCCAGCTCGATGCCTTCATCGGCTCTATCACTGTGCACATGTGGTGTAACGGTAACTTCCGCATTGAACATATATCCGACAGATTCTTCCTTGATAGCTTCCATCATGGCAACGAAAAGATCAAAGCCTTCGCGCTGGTATTCAACGAGAGGATCTCGTTGTGCCATTGCTCTCAGTCCAATTCCTTCTTGCAAATAATCCATCTCATACAAATGCTCGCGCCACTTGCGATCTAGAACCGAAAGAATCACTCGACGTTCAAGTTCACGCATCACTGGCGGCTGCAGCTCGGCTTCGCGAGCCAAGTAAGCCCGATTGATATCTTCTTGCAAAGTAACGGTCATAAATTCCGCAGACAGGTCTGTCACATCACCGCCAGCTACCTTAATCATTTCATCGATCGAAATCCCAATTGGATAAAGTGCCGACAACGCTTTCCATAGTTCTTGCAAGTCCCAATCTTCTGGGAAACCTTCCGCAGTTTCCGCTGCAACATATGCTGCGATGGTGTCATTCATGAAGGTTTTGATCTGCTCTTGAATATCCTCACCGTCTAGCACTCGGGAACGTTCACCGTATACAACTTGACGCTGACGGTTCATGACTTCGTCGTACTTCAAAACATTCTTACGGATTTCAAAGTTCTGTGCTTCAACCTGAGTCTGTGCTGATCGAATTGAGTTTGTCACCATCTTGGCTTCGATTGGCACATCATCTGGCACATTAAAGCGCTGTAAGAACGAATTAACCATGTCGCCCTTGAAAAGACGCATCAAGTCATCTTCGAGCGACAAATAGAAACGGGTTTCGCCTGGATCACCCTGACGTCCAGAGCGTCCTCTCAACTGATTATCGATGCGGCGGGATTCGTGACGTTCAGTTCCCAGAACATAAAGGCCACCGACTTCAACTACTTCATTGTGCTCGGATGCCACCGCTTCCTTTGCAGCCTCTAGTGCTGGTCCCCAAGCTGTCTCATATTCAGAAGGGTTTTCTACCGGATCAAGGCCACGACGCTCAAGTTCCTGAGTCGCTCGAAATTCTGGATTCCCACCCAGCATGATGTCAGTACCACGGCCAGCCATGTTCGTTGCAACAGTAACTGCGCCCTTACGACCCGCTTCAGCAATAATGCTCGCCTCTCGATCATGCTGCTTGGCATTCAGTACCTCGTGCGCAATTCCAGTGCGAGTTAAGTACTTTGAAACTAGCTCGCTCTTCTCGACGCTGGTTGTTCCAACTAGAACTGGCTGACCCGCGCGGTGCTTTTCTTCGATGTCAGCAATAACAGCCTTCAACTTTGCATCTTCGGTACGGTAGACCAAGTCTGATTGATCAACACGTTGCACTGGACGGTTAGCTGGAATTGGAACCACGCCAAGTTTGTAGATTTGTTGGAATTCTGAAGCCTCGGTCATCGCAGTACCTGTCATACCCGAAAGCTTCTCGTACATGCGGAAGTAGTTCTGGATAGTAATTGTTGCCAACGTTTGATTCTCGTTCTGAATCTCTACGCCTTCTTTGGCTTCAATTGCTTGGTGCATTCCATCGTTGTACCGACGTCCTGCCAAAATTCGTCCAGTATGTTCGTCAACGATCAAAACTTCGCCATCCATGACAACGTAATCTTTATCTTTTTTGAATAATGCGAGAGCCTTGATTGCGTTATTCAAGTAACCAACTAATTGGGTGTTTTCTGATTCATAGAGATTTTCAATACCTAACCAGTTCTCAACTTTCTCGACACCTGGTTCCAAAATTCCAATCGTGCGCTTCTTTTCATTTACTTCATAATCGCTTCCCGAAGTTAATCTCGGCACTAAACGAGCAAACTCTGCGTACCACTTGGTTGCTACGTCCGCTGGTCCACTAATCAAAAGTGGGGTGCGAGCTTCATCTATCAAGATCGAGTCAACTTCATCGACAATTGCAAAATTGTAATCACGTTGAACTCGGTCTGAAGGATTTAGTGTCATGTTGTCGCGAAGGTAATCAAAACCAAATTCGTTATTGGTGCCATAAGTAATATCAGCGTCGTATGCTAAGCGACGTTGCTCTGGATCCATGTGGGAAAGAATGGTTCCGACTTCCAGTCCTAAGAAGCGATGCACGCGACCCATCCACTGCGCATCTCGGGCAGCTAGGTAGTCGTTCACGGTTACGATGTGGACGCCACGGCCGGACAAAGCATTCAAGTAGGCAGGCAAAGTTGAAACCAAGGTCTTACCTTCACCAGTTCGCATTTCTGCAATATTTCCTAAGTGAAGTGCTGCGCCACCCATTAGTTGAACGTCATAGTGTCGTTGGCCAAGGGTGCGCTTGCTTGCTTCGCGAACCGCTGCGAATGCCTCTGGCAATAAGTCGTCAAGCTCTTCACCATTTGAAATTCGAAGTTTAAAGTCTGCGGTTAGTCCACGTAATTCTTCATCAGACATAGCAAGATAATGTTCTTCTAACGTGTTCACCTGAGCTGCAAGTGACTCCAAGGTTCGCAGAATTTTTCCTTCGCCAGCACGAAGAATTTTGTCCAGAACGCTCACAGGTAAGTCCTTGCTCTTGTTAAATCGGAATATTGTTGGAAGAATTTCTAACAATGGGTTAATGGTAGGTCAAGATTACCGTTCCTCTGAAATCGTTTAAATACGTTTCAAAACAGGCCAAAAAGTAGACGAGTAGAGCCGAAATACCTGAATCACAAGGCTCGCATGCTACTTTTAAATGAAGGCGGTTTCGGCGCACTTCCCTGCAGCGCTGAGTAAATAACATGCATTTGCGACGTATTAGAACCAACATTGGGTTTTTGATGTCCATGATCATGCTTGCTGGCGTCTTTTCCTCCCCAGCAAGAGCTGCTAATTCTGTTGCTTCTGTTCCAGCCTCATTTACCATTACTGGCTCGGGCTGGGGACATGGATTAGGAATGAGTCAGTACGGTGCATACGGAATGGCACTTGATGGCTTCACTGCAGAGCAAATTATTTCTCATTATTACCGCGGAGCAAAAGCAGAGCTTGCCGAGACACCAACCAAGTTACGTGTTGGGCTTTTACAGGACAAAAAGTTTGTCGCACTGCAAGGTGAAAAGCATCCTGATAAGAGTGCCGGTGGAGAATTAACACTCTGGGTTGATGGAGTGAAGCAGACCAATATTGTCGCAGCAAATACACCAATAATCTTTGAAACTGTTTTGGTAGGTAAAGGAGCTGAAACAAAAGCTAGCGTTTCCGGTAAAGCTATCGCACAAGGTTCAAAACTTCTGATTAGTTGGAGTAACACCAAGTCTCTTATAAATCTAAGTTCGGGCACCTCGGCAAAAACAGCACTCAGTGGACTAGGAACCGATTCCTGCACCATGAACAAGTGTCCACATAGATATCGTTACGGCAATTTAGAGATCACATCGTCTTCTATCGGTGCTGGAGATAGCACCATTGACTTGAATGTAGTAAACACTTTGCGACTTTCCGATCAATATCTTTATGGATTAGGGGAAATGCCGTCTTCTTGGCACCTAGAAGCTTTGAAGACCCAGGTGATTGCCGCCCGTTCTTTCGCATTGATAAAGTCTCGCTCAATCCAGTCATATTGTGATTGCAACCTGGACACAACCGATGGCTCGCAGGTTTTTTCTGGGTTCAGTAAAGAGTTCTCAGCATTTGGAGACAAATGGGTCCAGGCTGTGATCGAAACTGTTGGGAAATCAGGTAGCACTGCCGCAGAGCGAGCTAGATCAGGTTTAGTAATAAAGAATGATAAAGAAATAATTGCCGGTTACTATTCATCATCTACAGGCGGTAAAACACAACCGCGCTCCGAAGTATGGGGAACCGGAACTATTTCTTGGCTCGTCAGCGTTGATGACAAATGGTCACAAGATCCAAGAGTTAGAAATCCAAATGCTAATTGGGTTGACACAATTTCACAAGAGGCGTTGTTAAAGAATCTAAAATCCAAAAATTTAGACATACCTGATGTTGCCGCCCTAGAAGTTAGCAAAAGGTTTGACAGCGGTGGTGTAAGTGAGCTGACACTGCGAGACTCTGCCGGAAACATTTACTTGGTAAAGGTTGGACCAGGGAAAGATATATCGCCCGATGCATTACGCGGAATGCTTGACGTCAAGTCCACCTACATTTCCAGTATTGCTCCCGTTTCAGCAACAACCCCTGGATCGGTTCAAGCTGAGGTACGTTCTCTTGAGTCTGTAGCCCGAATTAACTGGCCAAGTAAATCAATTAAGCCTTCCGATTACAACTTCACAGGAATAGTCTCGCCAATTCAACTTGGTGCCAAAGTAAAACTCCAACGAAAGTCTGGTGGAAAGTGGAAGACCATTTCTACCACTTTAACTGATGACAAAGGTGCGTGGTCAATTCTTTGGAGTGGTCCGCGCGCTGGAAAGCATGATCTACGAATCACTGCATCCAATTCGAAGGGCACCATCAGGACCAAATCCAAGCGTATAACCATGGCCGGTGCGCTAGGAATTACTACGCCAAAATCAGCAAAGCGTAATTCTTCATTTATAGTCTCTGGAAAAGTGAGTCCTGAACATAAGGGCGTCAAGGTAATCTTGCAACGCAAAATCGGCAACGGTCCTTGGAGAACTGTTGCGCGCTTGGAAACTGATGCAGAAGGTAAATGGTCAAGCCGTCGTTACACAGGCTCAACAAAGTCAACAGTTTCCTATCGTGTAAAAACCACAGATTCTCGGATTGGGAAATTAACCTCTAAGGTCAAATCGGCGAAAGTTAAGTAGTAACGTAAACTATAGAGACTTATCCTCTTGAGCAATTTAAGGCGTCCCTGTGTTTGAAAGCATTGGCCAGTTTGTGGTCAAACATCGTAAAGGTGTTTTCATTGGCTATTTGATCTCCATACTTGTCGCTGGTGTTATCGGCTCAGGCATGTTTGGCTCACTAAAGAGTCAGGGTTATGACGATCTAAGTAGCGATTCTGCAGCAGTCGATCAACTGCTGAAATCAGATTTTGACACTCGTGATGCCTCTGCAATTTTGGTTATAGATACGTTTGCCAGCATCGACGATCCGCAGTCTGTAGCAGCTGCAAATGAGCTACTTGATCAGGTTGCTAAAGAGGAAAACATTGACTCGATTGTTTCGTATTGGAACACCGGTCAGGAAAGCTTAAAGAGTTTTGACGGTAACGCAGGCTTGGCTTTGGTGTATTTCGAAGCAGGCCTTGATACTGAACAGGCTGCGGCGACGGCAAAGGTGATTCAGGACACTTATGACAAAGAGGCTGTTGGTACTCGTGCCTATGTAGGTGGCATCGAAGTACTCTACGAAGCAATTAATGGCCAGATCAAAAGCGATTTACTGATTGCGGAAGCAATTGCAATTCCACTTAACGTTTTGATGCTGTTGTTTGTTTTCGGAGCCGCAGTTGCAGCCGGGTTACCAATGGTTGTGGCCCTTGGTTCAATTGCTGGAAGCTTCTTTGCACTTTACGTAATCACGCAATTTACGGACGTTTCAGTATTTGCCTTGAACTTAATCACTGGTCTCGGGCTCGGTTTAGGCATTGATTACGCATTGCTAATTGTGAATCGATTCCGAGAAGAGTTAGCCAAGACCAATGACGTGAATGCCTCAGTTATTAAGACGGTAACCACCGCTGGACGCACCGTATTTTTCTCGGGCCTAACCGTTGCTCTTGTTCTTGCCTCAATGATCTTGTTCCCGCAGTATTTCTTGAAGTCATTTGCCTATGCTGGCGTTAGCGTTGTTTTGTTCGCAGTTCTTGCCTCGCTTATTGCACTACCTGCAGCCCTTGCTCTATTGGGACACCGAGTGGATAAATGGAAGCTTCGCCGCGGCGATCTATCTCCAAAAGAATCTGGCGCTTGGTCAACGCTTGCAACTGCAGTAATGAAACAACCTCTTCTGGTGATCGTTGGCACCGTGACTTTGCTGCTTACATTGGCATCCCCAGCTTTGGATGCAAAATTCAGTCAGGTAGATGACCGAGTGTTGCCAGCAAGTAATCCCGCAGCCATTGCTTCAGATCAAATCCGTGAGCGATTTGAAAGTCAGATTCCAGTTGAAGTTCTGGTTCCAATCTCGGTTTCTATTGAAGAGGTAAACGAATACGCCAAGGAATTGGTAGCGGATCCAAATGTCATTAGTGCCCTTACTAGCGATTCATTTATCGAAGGTGATGTTGTTGCTCCCATACCTCCTGAGCAGGCCGTTGCTTCATCACAAGCCCACCATCGCATTACGCTTTACACCGATGTTGAATCCCGAAATATCGATGCTCAGGATCTAATCCTTCGGTTACGCGCAATTGAGCCCCCTGTCGAGAACACATTGGTCGGTGGACAAGCTGCAATCTTTACAGATTCCCAGGCTGGTATCTCAGATAACTTGCCAACTGTTTTGGGTTGGCTAACTATTGCAACTCTAATTATTTTGTTCCTCTTCACTGGAAGTGCGGTTCTTCCAATCAAGGCTGTGATTTTGAATTTGCTCAGCCTTGCCGCAACTCTTGGTGTTTTAGTTTGGGTGTTCCAAGACGGAAATGCGATGTGGCTAGTTGGCGACTTCACTGTCACAGGATCGCTTGATACCTCGACTTTGGTTTTGGTTGCCATCGTGGCATTTGGACTCTCTATGGATTACGAGTTATTCCTACTGTCTCGAATCAAGGAAGAACACGACAACGGTGCAGACACAACAACATCAGTAAGATCGGGACTTCAAAAATCTGGCCGAATCATTACTGCTGCTGCGGTTTTGATTGCGATTGTGTTTGCGTGCTTTATGACAAGCGGGGTAACAAGTATCAAGATGCTCGGTCTAGGTGTTTCCTTCGCAATCTTGCTTGATGCCACAGTTGTAAGAGGCTTGCTAGTTCCCGCCCTGATGCGCGTCGCTGGTGACTGGAACTGGTGGGCGCCTAAGCCACTACGAAAGCTGCATGCTCGATTCGGAATTACTGAATAAGAATTTGGAATTAGCACATGGCAATTCTTATTGATCAAGCACAGTGGCCATGGCGTGATTGGTTATGGTGTCACATGGTTAGCGACGCTTCCGTTGCTGAACTTAAAGAATTTGCAGCCGAACTTGGACTTCCAGAGCGAGGATTTCAAGGCGATCATTTTGACGTGCCTGAACATATGCGTGAAATTGCAATCGTTGCTGGTGCGATCGAAGTTAATACCCGAGAAATCCTAAAAGCACTTTATGCCGCTGGACTTCGCCAACCACCTAAGCAAAGACGTGGTCGGCCAAAGCAAGTTCCAATTCATCAGCCCTAACCTCGTAGCAAACGCAACTGCTCTGGCCTTTCTGGCACAATGAGCACATGACTACAAACCAAATCAACAACACTCATGTCAACCTTGCCAAGTTTGCTTGGATGTCGATAGTTGTCAGCGTTGTGGTATTTGGAATGAAAATGGCGGCATGGTGGGCAACTGGATCCGTTGGCCTACTCTCAGATGCACTTGAATCAACCGTGAATATCGTTGCAGCGGTAGTCGCCTTGTTTGCACTTCGAACTGCCATGAAGCCAGCTGATGAGCTACATCACTTTGGCCGCGGTAAAGCCGAATACTTCTCGGCTTCAATCGAAGGCTTCATGATTCTGATTGCAGCCCTCATCATTGTCTACACGGCAGTTGAGCGAATCATTACGCCTCGCGAACTCGAACAGGTTGGCTGGGGTTTAACAATCTCAACAGTGGCAGCCGTTATCAATGGTGGTACCGCCCTTATTTTGTTGCGTGCCGGCAAACTTCACCGATCGCCAGTTCTAGTTGCTGATGGAAAGCATTTGATGACAGATGTCTGGACATCTGCAGGTGTAATTGTTGGGGTTGGGTTAGTAGCTATTACAGGATGGAATCGTCTTGATGGCATTGTTGCTTTGGCTGTTGGTCTGAACATTATTGTTACTGGCATCAATCTACTCCGTAGCAGCACTGCTGGCTTGATGGATAAAGCACTTTCTGATGAAGATCACTTAAAGATTGTCAAGGTTTTAACTAAGTACGAAAGTGATGAAGTAAAGTTTCACGAACTGCAAACTCGGGAAGCTGGACGTCAACGCTTTGTTTCCATGCATGTGTTAGTTCCTGGTGCTTGGACAATTCAAAAAGGTCACGATCTGTCTGAAAATTTGGAAGCAGACATAATTGCTGAACTACCGGGCACAATTGTTACAACTCACGTAGAACCACTAGAAGATGAGCGCTCTTGGGCTGATCAAACCGAAGGCCAATATCGCTGGCGTTAGCTTTCTGAGACTTCCTTAGCGACCTGACGCTCAGTAAAGAAAGACATCAGAGGGATTGTGCCCGCCAACATAATCAGAATCGTTTTAGTAAATGACCACTTCAACTTTGTAGACAACATGAAAGTTGCTACTACATAAACCGGAAAAAGATATCCATGAGCAGTCCAAGCTGCTGCATAAAATGGTGGCTCTGGGTTTTCCAACACTCGAACTGAAATTAGGAACGCTGTCAGAATCAATAGAACTGACCCAACAACTACCGCCATAATTCGGTAAAACAGCCATTGCTTTTCAAAGTCGTCACGATTCATTGTCATGTCCTAAGTCTGCATTACTTTTTGCTATTTCTGCGAATTCCAACTCATCTCGCGCCACTCGCACCCACATCATCGCCACAATTCCAGCAAAGAACAGCCAGTTAAATGTGTATGCGACATTCTGCCAATTCAGGCCTTTAACCACTGGCTCAGAAAAAATTGGGCTAACTGGGGTAAGTGAGTCAGTCGGTGAGGTCGCAACTAGATAGCCATCGTGCGCAATGGTTCTGGAATTCTCCACAATCAAATATGTTGTTAATGGCTCAATGTCATTAACTAACTTGAGGCCAGGAACGTCCTCACTTGGTTGCATAACTCCAGTTACAGTTTCCGTGCCACTAGCTAAGGAGATTTGATCTGGGGTTTCGGTAAACCCTCGAACGACACCCACACTAGATTCATCGGCAAGTTCCATAATGTCCACTACCCAGAACCCAACTGGTGTCGTCCATTCAATCTGCATTTCAGTTTCAGGATCTGGATCAACCATCGCCTTGCCATCAATAACTCGATTTGGCATCAAGATACGTTCATCAGGTTGCCAGGTTCCAGTTACTGAAGTTGGAACCGCAACTGAGGAAGCTGGCAAATAATCTCGCAGTGGACTTAATTCTTCAAACGAAAGTACCGTGGCGCTTGCTGGTGGCACATAAGCCTGAGCCCGATCCCATTGCCAATAAGCCAAACCAAGGCAGGCAACGAATGAAAAGGCACCGAGGGCGTGGATCGCAATTAAGCGAATTGAAAAGTGGCGTTTCATGACTTTTTATTATTCGTCAGTGTCCTGCTCGAAGTTAACTTTCTTTATATGACGATTGAAACTGAACATCAAAAGAACAACAGCAATCGTTAAAACTAAAAGAACAATCCCACCTATTGGGCCAGGGTTTACAGTTGCTGGATCAAGTATTGTCGATGATGGAAACGGCTCTGGCGAAGTTCCCGCAATTGAAGTGATAAATCTAAACATCTACGCTCCCCTAAGTCCTTCAAACAAGTCTGTCTCTTCCACAATTTCACCAATTCGTGAAATAGCAAGTTCATAATCTTCAGTCGGCCAAATTTGGGAAAGTTTTTCGTTTGGAATTGCGAACCAGCTGCCGTTTGGATCAATTTGAGTTTCATGTGCCTTTAGTGCTGCTTCTCGAATTGGGAACCAGTTAGCGCAATCAATGCGCGCCGTGACACGATCTGTCACTAAATCCTCTTCTTCCCATTCATCCAGCCATTCTTGATATGGGGAATCTATCCCTAAGTCTTGGCATGCATCATGCATAGCTTCCACGCGCGACTTTGAAAATCCGTGATGATAGTAAAGCTTTGCAGCAGCCCAAGGTTCCTGGTCTGTTTTGTATTCTGAGTTGGCTGCTTGCTCCCAAGCAAACATTGACACTTCATGGGTTCTGATGTGATCTGGATGCGGGTAGCCACCATTTTCGTCATACGTAGTAATTACGTGCGGCTTAAATTCTCTAACGATTTCTACTAGGGGTGCGCTGACGACTTCAAGCGGCAAGTCAGCAAAGCAACCTTTTGGAAGTGGTGGCTTTGGATCACCATCTGGCCATCCGGAGTCTTCAAATCCGAGCCAGCGATGCGAGACACCTAGAATTTCCGCAGCGCGTTTCATTTCAGCTTTGCGAACTTCGGAGATAGATCTATCTCCAAGTTCGAATCCTGGATTTAAAATGTCGCCACGTTCGCCACCGGTGCAACTTACAACCATGATCTGCACACCTTCGCTGATGTACTTTGCCGTGGATGCAGCACCTTTGCTGGATTCATCATCTGGATGGGCATGAACGGCAAGCAATCTAAGTGGTTCACCTAAGGAAGGCAACGCCCATTTGATTTCCGCCATACCTCTATTCTCCACTATCTCGTTCAAGGACGTATTCTGGAGGGAGTATGCCAAACAATTCAAACCTGCCAGAGCACATCCAACTTCGATATGGTGTGAAGCGCCGGCGCGTTGTTCCAGTATTGATTGGAGTCTTAATTGCTGGTGTCGTTTCAGGCAGCCTCGCCTACGGTGCGTTTCGTCAGCAGAATCCAAGCGTCAGTGAGCAGCTCCTTACATTCGAAGTAGTTTCGCCAACTCAGGTCAATGTGACCTGGGAATTGGCTCGTGGTCCCGAGCTTGCAACTTACTGTGTGCTTCGAGCTCAAGACATTTCACGCACTGACGTGGGATACGCAACGGTAATGATTGCTGGTGGCAGTGAGTATGAACAAATCACCTACCCATTGACCACCAATGGCCAGGCCGTACTAGCTGAAGTTCTGGGCTGTTCAAACTCGGAAAACATGCGGGTTCCCCCCGCAAATTTCCCACCAGGAGTGAAGATTCCAGAGCAGGTAGCGCCTGGAGTCGCACCAACTAGCTAAATACGCGTAATCTCTATCGAATGAACGAAGTTTGGTTAACGCAAGAGGCATACGATCGGCTCAAAGCTGAGCTAGAGCATCGCAGTGGTGAATTTCGCGAAGAGATTAAGGCACGCATCACTGCTGCTCGCGAAGAGGGCGACTTAAAGGAAAATGGTGGCTATCACGCAGCTCGCGAAGAACAAGGCAAGAATGAAGGTCGAGTTCGCCAGCTAACAAAGATGCTAGAAGCTGCCCAGATTGGTACACCTGAAATTGAAGAGGGCATTGTCTCCCAAGGCATGGTTGTAACCGTTAACTTCCCAGACTTAGATGACACTGAAACATTCCTGCTTGGCTCCCGCGAAGAAGCTGCGCATACTTCAATTGATGTTTACTCACCAACTAGTCCGATGGGCGCAGCAGTGCTCAACCAAGAAGTTGGCGCTGAGATTTCCTACGAAACACCTTCTGGAAAAACACTCCGCATTGTTATCGTTGCTGCGGAACTCTACGTTCCTTAGTTCTACTTGTTTCGAGTTTTAAAAGCTCGAACGGCTAGTGGCGCAAAAATTGCCAACAGCAAGAACGAATACGCAAATGAGAGCTGCACTGGATAGCGCTCAGGGAATGAATCTCCAAGCAAAGGTGTTGGATTTCCAAACAACTGACGAGCTGCCAGCGCAAGTGATGAAACCGGATTCCACAGCACGAACGGCTGTAACCAACCTGGCATTGTGGCAACTGGTGTGAAGATGTTGGATGCAAAAGTGAATGGGAAAATCCAAGCTAACCCTGCAGTGCCAGCAACTTCTGAGTTCGGCATGTGCAAACCGATCCAAGCACCAACCCAAGTAATTGCATAGGCAAATGTGGCAAACATCAAGTAAGCCAAAGCGGCATCAGAAAAACCATTGTGAATTCTCCAACCAACAGCTAGGCCAGTGATTGACAGAATCGTAATGACCAAAATGTTCTGCAACAAAGATGCCAAAGTATGTCCAGTAAGAACCGCACCTGGACGCATTGGCAAGGAACGGAATCGATCCATAATTCCCTTGCTGGCATCTTCGGTAATGCCAACCGTGATTCCAGCGACCGCAAACATAACCGTTTGCGCCAAGATTCCCGGGATTAAGTATTCGCGGTAAGCCTGAGCACCACCGGGGCCAACATCAATTGCGCCACCAAAAACGAAAGCAAAAAGTAAAACGAACATAACCGGCTGAATCAAAGCAAAGAAAAGTGATTCTGGGACGCGGGTGATCTTGAGCAAGTGTCTACGAGACACCGAAATGCTGTCAGTAATCAACCAACCAAAGCGGGGTCGAGGTGCTGTTGCTTCCTTAACTGAATCTGTAGTCAAAGTACTCATGGTCATCTTCTACCCCTTCGTCCCCGGCGTCCCTTAGCAGGCCCTGCAACTTCTTCGGTATTTTCTGTTACATGTCCAGTCAGGCTTAGGAACACATCATCAAGTGTTGGTCGACGCAGCGCAATGTCGGCAATCGAAATGTTGTTTTCGTCTAGCTTGCGAACAATGTTCACGATCGCGGTTGATCCACCAGCGACCGGCAACAAGATTGTTTTGGTTAGGTCTTCAGTGATTGCTGGAGCTGATCCAAATTCAGCAATTACTATTGCAGCTTTGGAAACATCTTGGGCAGACTCAACAACGATCTCAATGCGATCGCCACCAACTTGTGATTTCAGTTCATCAGAAGTTCCCTCGGCGATCACATTGCCATGATCAAGAACTACGATGCGATTTGCTAATTGATCTGCTTCCTCTAAGTACTGAGTTGTCAGCAATACTGTCGTACCTTCTGCAATCAAATCTTCAATAACTTCCCACATGCCTTGTCGGCTGCGTGGATCCAGCCCGGTAGTCGGTTCGTCAAGGAACAAAACATTCGGACGACCGATGAGTGATGCGGCTAAATCTAAGCGACGACGCATACCGCCTGAATATCCCTTAATGCCACGATCAGCTGCATCAGATAAATCAAAGCGATCGAGTAGTTCAGCCGCGCGCTTGGCAGCATCAAACTTGCTTAAGTGAAATAGCCGGCCAAAAAGTTCTAGGTTTTCGCGTCCTGTGAGGTACTCATCTACCGCTGCGTACTGTCCGGTTAGGCCGATAACACTGCGAACTTCATCTGGCTGAGTTACTACGTCAAAGCCGCCAACGCTAGCTGAACCACTGTCTGCCTGAAGTAAGGTGGCCAGAATTCTTACCGTAGTTGTTTTGCCGGAGCCATTAGGTCCAAGAAGGCCAAGGACAGTTCCCTGTTCAACTTCAATGTCGATTCCATTAAGTGCAATTACATCTCCGTAGGCCTTAGCTAATCCAGATGCCTTTATTGCCAGTGTCATGTTCGCCTAAATCCTTAAAGGTGTTGCTCAATACCTTTAACTTACCAGTGGGAGTAATCCACAAATCCCACTGTTTTAGGTCTATGGTGCTGTGGTTGTGTGGAAGGTCACTCCAGTTTCAAGGAAATTAGATTGTTGAGCCCAAGCGTGCCAATATTGACCAGTGCAGCCCGTGAATCTCGAAGACATCAATGATGCAGCTAAGTTACTTGATGGCGTAATCAAGAAGACACCATCAATCAGTGCTGGCTGGATTGACAAGAAATACGGAGTTGATGTCACATTCAAGTGTGAAAATCTTCAGCGCGCTGGTTCCTTTAAAATTCGTGGCGCTTATTACCGCATCGCTCGACTTTCTGATGCGGAGCGCAAAAATGGTGTGGTAGCTGCCAGTGCTGGAAATCATGCTCAAGGTGTTGCGCTTGCTGCCCAGATTCTTGGAATCAAAGCAACTATCTTCATGCCAGAAGGTGCGACGCTGCCTAAGTACCAAGCAACACTTGGCTATGGTGCCGACGTAATTTTTCATGGCAACACAATTGATGAGGCTTTAACGGCTGCCAGTGACTTTTCAAATAAAACCGGTGCAGTCTTTATTCACCCGTTTGATCACGAACATATTGTTGCTGGGCAAGGCACCATGGGCCTGGAGATTTTGGAACAAAACCCTGACGTTAAGACTGTAGTGGTTTGCACGGGTGGCGGCGGATTACTGGCTGGGACTGCGCTGGCAATTAAGAGTTTGCGACCAGACATAAAAGTTATTGGGGTCCAAGCTGAAATGGCTGCAGCCTACCCACCATCTCTTGCTGCAGGTTCACCGCAAATGTTGCCCAAGATGGCAACTATGGCTGATGGCATAGCCGTTGGAAAACCTGGCGATGTTCCGTTCCAAATCATTCAGCAGCACGTTGATGAGATTAGAACCGTAAGTGAAGCATCCTTATCTCGCGCGCTGCTATTGACCTTGGAACGCAGCAAGCTACAGGTTGAACCTGCAGGCATTGCGGCAGTTGCTGCCATCTTGGATGATCCAAGTGCATTCGAAGGACCAGTTGTTGCAACTCTCTCTGGTGGAAACATCGATCCCCTATTACTTAATCGTGTTTTAAGAACTGGCTTGGCCACTTCAGGTCGATTCTTAATGGTTCAAGTTAGATTGGCAGACCAACCAGGTTCACTGGCCAAGCTCGTAGATAGCGTGGCAGACATGAACACAAATATCATTCAGGTATCTCACACTCGTATGAATCCAGCATTGGCAATTAGTGAAGTTGACGTTGAACTCGAACTTGAAACACGTGGCTTTGAACATCGTGAGCAAATCTTGGCTCAGATAGTTGCCCAAGGTTTTGAAATTGTGACTTACTACTAAACATGCGCAAATTACTCGATCGATACTTTAAGGATCTTCCTGGCGAAGTTGCCGTACTGACCGCAGTCGCATTTTGCGTGGCTCTTGGGTTTGGAATTGTTGCGCCGATCATTCCGGTCTTCGCCCAAACTTTTGAAGTATCAGCATTTGCTGCCAGTTCGGTGATCAGTGTTTTCGCCTTAATGAGATTTGTTAGTGCTGCACCCAGTGGCTGGCTAGTCAATAAGTTTGGTGAGCGAAGTGTCTTGTGGATTGGACTCAGTATTGTTTCGGTGTCTAGCGCCTTAGCTGGCTTTTCTCAAACATTTGAGCAACTGATTATTCTTCGTGGCATTGGCGGCACTGGCTCTGCAATGTTTACCGTTTCTTCAATGTCATTACTTCTGCGCACGGTGGATTCTTCACACCGAGGACGCGCTGCCAGCACTTATCAAGGTGGCTTCCTTTTTGGCGGCTTAGCTGGCCCAGCAGTTGGTGGACTAGTGGTTGGCCTGAGTATCCGAGCACCTTTCTTTGTTTATGCAGCAACACTTAGTTTGGCTGCACTTACTGCATACTTTGCGCTGCCAAAAGGCCTTGGGCATCCGACAAAAGATACTTCCGAACCTGCGGAACTCCAAGAACCACCTATGGCACTTCGGGCCGCTCTTAAATTCCGTGCTTACTGGACTGCGCTGGTAGTTAATCTCTCAAATGGCATGACCTCATTTGGTTTGCGGTCTGCGTTGATTCCGCTTTTCGTTGTTTCAGTGCTACAGAAAAGTCCAGCAACTTCCAGTTATGGATTCTTGGCTACCAGTGTCGTGCAGGCTTCGCTGCTACTTCCAGCCGGGCGAATGACAGACACCAAGGGCCGCAAGCCATCCATGATCATCGGATCGGTATTCCTTGTAGTGTCGATGCTCTGTTTGGTTGCCAGCGAAACGTTAATTGGTTTCTACGCGGCAATGGTTGCCATGGGAGTCAGCGCGGCATTCTTGGGTGGAGCGCCATCTGCAGTTGTTGGTGACATTGTGGACGGTCGTAAGGGTGGACCAGTCGTTGCTACCTACCAAATGATGAGTGACCTTGGCATCATCATTGGTCCACTTTTATTCGGTTACTTGGCAGATTCAACTGGTGGCTTTGCTTGGCCATTCATTGCAAGCTTGATGGTTGCAAGTGCTACCAGCGTTCTAGTTATGTTTATGCCAGAAACTAGAAAACCAAAAGCAGCGGAAGCTCTAGCTGCTTAAGGTTGCGATCTCTGGCAACAAGATTCCCGTGTGTGCATGGCAGTCATAGCCATTTGGATTCTTGATTAAGTACTGCTGGTGATATTCCTCGGCGTACCAGAACTTAAAGTTGCTAGCAGGAGCTAACTCAGAAGTAATTGGATCAAAACCTTTGCTGACTAATACTTCGTTGTAAGCATTGCGAGATTCAGCTACCCATTTTTCTTGCTCTGGAGTCGTCCAATACACCGCACTGCGGTACTGCGTACCGATGTCATTACCCTGACGATTGCCTTGAGTTGGATCATGATTTTCCCAGAAACATTTCAGCAAGTCATAGATAGAAGTTTTTGATGGATCGTAGGCAACCAAAACAATTTCAGAGTGACCTGTAGATCCAGTGCAAACCAATGGGTACGTTGGATCACTTGCCGTGCCACCCATGTAACCAACTGCGGTGCTAACTACACCTGGAAGATTCCATAGTTTTTTCTCGGCACCCCAGAAACAACCCATTCCGAAGTAGATAACTTCAGTACCTTGCGGCCATGGACCCCGAATGTCAGTTCCTAGAACTAAATGTGTTTCGCTCATGTCTCTACTTTGCCAAGGAATAGAAGTTTTCGCACATGCAAAAAGGGGCTGGCATAGCCAACCCCTTTTGTTTGCTTGGAATTCTTACTCGTCGCCCGAAAAGATTGCGATCAAACGTAGAAGTTCGGTGTACAACCAAACCAAAGTGATTGCTAAGCCAAAGGCCATGCGCCAGGCTTCCTTTTCTGGAGCACCCTGAGCAATTGACTGAGTGATCATTTCAAAGTCCATAACTAGCGAGAATGATGCAAGTGCAACACCAGCAACACAAAGCAGCATTCCAAGGCCACCAGCTCCATAGAAGCCCCAGCCACCGCCTACGCCAAAGAAACTTGAGATCAAAGATGCAACGGCGATAACCAAGTAGGAAACCATGGCAACCATGAATACCTTCTTGAACTTGCCGTTAACTTTGATGATGTTTGACTTGTAAAGGAACAGCATGGTGCCGAACGCAATTAGCGTTCCCATAACAGCCTGTGAAACTAAGTTCGGTGCGGTCTCTGCATATGCAGTTGCATACATCTTGCTTAGGCCACCAAGGAACACACCTTCAGCAGCGCCGTAGGCCAAAACCAATGCTGGGCTAACTTGCTTCTTGAAAATGTTTGCGAACGCTAAGCCAAGTCCAATGAAGAAGGCGACAAAAGTCAGCCCAGGAGTTGACCAACCTACGAACGCACCAACTAGCAAGAGTGCGAAAAGCATTCCGGTTTTTACGATGACATCATCCATAGTCAATCGAGCACCAGAGAAGACTGGTTGATCTAGCGATCCTTGCTCAATTGTTTCGCCACCAAAGCTCTCGCCAGTTGCGCGAATTAGTACTGGATTACGACTTGCCATGATTTTCCTCCCGTGGGACGAGCATCGTCACCATCTGATTTATATCTACCCTGAATATAACCCGATAAACCATTTTTTGATCAATTCAAGCTAAATTTAAGGCCCTAGATCTAGTGGGTTTGGTACCCCTGGTCGGACTTGAACCGACACTGGCACGATTTTAAGTCGTGTGCCTCTAACCGATTGGGCTACAGGGGCGTGGTGTTTTCCACCGCCTAATCCTGACAGGTTTTGCCAGAACTTCCTAACTGGGGTTGAGAATTAAGTCTCTCGCAATTCCATCAAGAATATCTCGCTCTGAAACTATAACTTCAGATAGGCCAGTTCGAGCCATAATTCGATCTAGCACCAATGCGCCTGAGCCAATCACGTCAATTCGACCTTCGTGCATGGGTCCTAAAGTTGCCCGCTGCGCCCTTGACATCGTTAAAAGATCTTGAGTCACGCGATGTACATCTTCCGCTGAAATATGACTTCCGTGGATTGTCTCAGAGTCATACTTGGTTAGACCTAGTGCCAGCGCAGCAACTGTTGTAACTGAACCTGCCAGCCCAATCAAACTTTTTGCATCAGCAACTGGTACCGCGAGATAGGCCTGGTCAATTGCTGCATCAATATCTGAGGTCGCAGCTGCAATTTCCTTCGCAGTAGGAGGGTCACTCACTAAATGACGTTCAGTCATGCGCACGCAACCTACATTTGTACTAATTGAAGCGGTTGGTTTAGTTGTTCCAAGAACAAACTCTGTCGATCCACCGCCGATGTCAACAACTAGGTACGGAGCCACTGGCGCTTGATCAAAATTTAATAAGTCTGCAGTTGCACCCAAGAATGAAAGTGCCGCTTCTTCGTCACCACTAATTACATCAGGATAAATTCCTAAGCGAGAAAATACTCCATCGACAAACTCATCTCGATTCGAAACGTCACGGCTTGCACTCGTGGCTACAAATCTAAGAAGCTTTGGCTCATGTTTTGTGATTAACTGCGCGTATGTATCGATTGCGGCAAACGTCCTGGTTAGCGCCGCTTGCGAGAATTCTCCAGTTTTGTCCACACCTTCACCCAAGCGGACAATGACCATAGTTCGCACGACATCGGTGAGTTTTCCATTTTCGATGTCAGCGATCAAAAGCCGAATTGAATTTGTACCACAATCAATGGCCGCCACTCTCAACATCATCACCTCCACATGGTCCAGTCTGTCCCCAGTCTTTCAACATAGCGAGTGCCAAATCACCTAATGGATTAACTCCAGGGCCAGCAGCAAGAGAATGTCCGATCAAAACATGCAGGCACTTTACGCGAGTAGGCATTCCACCAGCACTTATCCCAGCAATTTCCTCAACATGCTCAATTGCTTCTCGTTCCTGCAAATAGATTTGGTGGGCTGCTTCGTAGCGGGCAGCAAGTTCGGGATCCGCCTCAATTTTTTCAGCGAGATCCTTCATCACACCATTAGCTTCGAGTGTGCCGATCGCACCCGTAGCTTTTGGGCAAGTCATGTAATAGAGCGTTGGAAACGGCGTGCCATCGTCCAAGCGAGGAGATGTCTTCAATACATCTGGCTGTCCACACGAACAACGATGTGCAACTTCAATAACGCTTCGGGGTTCACGACCTAGCTGAGAACATACGGCAGCGAAATCTTCGGGACTAAGCATGAACTTTATTGTGGCAAATCATCAGATTGCACGACTAATGGGTCATCAGCTGCTGGTGGTTGATCTGCGAGCTTAGTGCTGCTCCAAAGCTTTGCATACCAAGCTGAGTCATCGTTTGGAACTAATGCGCCTGGAACGCCAGTGATCGCAGTGGTCGTTTCTTCATCAAGTACCACAAAGCCAATCTCACCAGGAAATACGTAATTAAGTCGCTCTCGCGCTAAGGCTTGCAGATAAGCCGGATCAGTCAGTCGAATCCTACGGTTATTCAACTCGTCAATTTTTGCTTGTTGCGAAACTACTTGCTGCTCCAAGTCCCTAATTTCGCGACGCTCTTGAATCAGAGCTCGTAGTGGAACCGCCAAAGTTAGCATTACGAAAACGCCCGCAAGAATCATTGCGATTGCGCGCGCATTTACTTTTGGAGAAAGCCTTGGAGAAGGAGCCACTTCTTAATTGTGCCGTGCTTAGCCCTTGAAACGAGGGAATGCGTTACGTCCGGCGTATCGTGCCGTTTCGTCAAGATCCTCTTCGATACGCAATAACTGGTTGTATTTCGCAACACGATCAGATCGGGCTGGCGCACCACTCTTAATTTGGCCGCAGTTAAAGGCCACTGCAAGATCGGCAATTGTGGTGTCTTCGGTTTCTCCTGAACGGTGACTCATCATCGTGGCAAAGCCAGCTCGGTGCGCCATTTCAACAGACTCAGCCGTTTCTGTTAGGGAGCCAATTTGGTTTACCTTCACTAAAAGAGCATTTGCAGACTTAAGTTCAATGCCCTTTGCTATTCGCTCGGTATTTGTTACGTAATGATCATCACCAACAATTTGAATTTGGTCACCCATTGCAGATGTGAAATGCACCCAGGAATCCCAATCATCTTCAGCCAGTGGATCTTCAATTGAAACGATTGGGAAATCTTTTGCTAGCTGTGCATACAGTTCAATCATTTTTTCGGTTGATCGAGCCGTTCCCTCAACGTGATAGTTACCGTCCTTGAAAAATTCAGTGGCAGCAACATCCATAGCAAGAGCGACGTCATCGCCTAGTTTAAATCCGGCTTTGGTAATTGCTTCAGAAATCAACTCAAGGGCTGCACGATTGCTCGGCAAGTTAGGTGCGAATCCACCTTCATCACCTAAGCCTGTTGAAAGTCCATTTGATTTCAAAACGCTTTTTAGTGAGTGGTAAACCTCAGCACCCATTCTTAATGCATCATGAAATGAGTCTGCACCAATTGGAGCGATCATAAATTCTTGGAAATCAACATCGCTATCCGCATGCGCGCCACCATTAATAATGTTCATCATTGGAACTGGTAGCACATGAGAGTTTGGTCCACCGATGTAGCGGTACAAAGGTAGTCCAGCAGATTGTGCTGCAGCTTTAGCAACTGCCATTGAAACGCCAAGAATTGCGTTGGCTCCCAAGCGAGCCTTGTTTGGAGTGCCATCAAGGGCAATCATGGTTTCATCAATAAATCTTTGGTCGGTTGCATCGAATCCGATAACCGCAGGCATTATTTCATCTTCAACTGCGATGACCGCTTGGATTACGCCCTTGCCCAAATAGCGTTCATCGCCATCGCGTAACTCGACTGCCTCAAATGCTCCAGTTGATGCACCTGATGGAACTGCTGCTCTGCCAACACTGTCATCGTCGAGAGTGACTTCAACTTCAATAGTTGGGTTGCCGCGGGAATCTAAAATCTCGCGAGCTCTAACATCAGAAATACTTGACACAGGATGTCTCCATAATGTTTAAAAAGGTTCTACGAGGTTTCCTCGTGGATAACTCAAGTCTAGCGATTTCAATTTGGGTCTAAAAATGCCAATAGTTAAAGGCCTTCTGATTCTCTGACTCTGCTGCGATAGCGCATCATTTCAGTTCGTAACACGGACTCGGCATCTATGTCTGCCTCCCGAGCTAGTTCTACAGTTGCAACTAATAACGCAGCAATTTGTTCCTGACTCACTGCGCCAATTACTTCGCGCAACGACTCCTTCACTTGCGGATCCCCAGCCACAATTCCACTTTTCCGGGCCCGATAGGTAAGTTGCGTGGCAAGCTGAAGAGCTGGCATAGCCTGTGGCACTCCATCTGTTACTGATTCGCGCTGTTTTTCTTGGTCTTTAATCTTTGCCCAGTTTGCTTCAAGTTCTTCATTAGAGGTAACAACTAAATCGGTAAACACGTGTGGGTGTCGGCGCACTAACTTGTCAACGACTCCTTGAGCAATTGCATCTAGTGAAAAAGTTGAGTCAGTTTCCTGAGCAATTCGGGCATGAAACACAACTTGTAACAGTAAGTCGCCAAGTTCCTCACGAAGTGAACCTATGTCACCCTGATCCATAGCTTCAAGAGCCTCGTATGTTTCTTCCAGCAGATAACGCGCAAGACTTTCGTGAGTTTGCTCGGCATCCCAAGGGCAGCCACCAGGACTTCGAAGTTGGTCCATCACCTGGACAAGTTGTTCAACAGGTGAATTCATTATCAAGCTACCCTAGTGAGATTGGTAGTGGCACAGCCAAGGTTTCATCGCCCGGTGTGCTGATCAGATTACTTGGATCCCACTTACCAAACCTAGGATTCAATTCCACACCAAGTTCCTCACTCAAACTAGTCAGGTAATCGGTCATTGCTAGAAATTGCGTTTGACTATCAGCACCAGGTGCAAGCTTTTCCATAAGTATGCGTTGCACCATGATCTCGTACATGAAGCCTTCAACGCCATCTGCTGGCACCGCATTCTGGGCTACAAGCTGAGCTTCGATTGACTCCTTTGAGTATTGTGCAAACACTTCATCTCGATATGCGGCAACATCACGATCAGTTACTTTGATTCCTTCGCGAGCTACTACTTCTTCAAACAGCGTTACTCTGACAAAATGATCCACAGCGCGCTGATTTATTTGGATCAAACTTGGAACTTCACTAATCAAAGATGGGTCAGTCAATTGGATTTGTTCCCGAACCTTGTCAACACGTTCTGCGACAGCTGAGGCTGGAATCACTTTTCCATTGATGACAACGGCACTACCAGCAAGCTTTGGTGAATCGGAACATCCAGTAAGTACTGCAACCCCGATAACCAAAGTTGCAACTAAGCGAAGTTTCACAGATGTTCCTTTCAAGAACCAACCTTCTAATTTTATTATGAAGATGCAACCACTGATGACACCCAGGTATTAACCCATTGCACTAGGTCAATATCCGCTGCCTGGCTTGCTGATCCAATCAATGCTCCTTTAGGGCGAGGAACGACAATCGTACGTGTTGCAGGCTTTATTACAGATCCTGGATCCAACCGGTTTAATCTCAGTGCTTTAGAGTCTGGAAGTTCAACTGGGGAAAACTTCACATGACTACTGGTAGCTATGAGTTCCGTTATGCCAACGTCCTGTAATGAGACACGCAATCTTGCGATTGAAACCAGAGTTTCAACCGGAGCTGGCAGTGAGCCGTATCGATCAGCCAATTCCTCAACCACTCCTGTTACATCATCATTAGTTCTGGCATCTGCCAATCGGCGGTAAGCCTCAAGCCGCAGTCGCTCTTCTGGGACGTAACTATGTGGCAAGTGAGCATCGACCGGCAGCTCCACTTTCACCACTTCATCGACGATTGCTACGCCACCTGTCTTTACTTCTTCAACGGCCTCGCTGACTAAGCGAACGTACAAATCAAAACCTACGTCTGCAATGTGTCCACTTTGCTCGCCACCCAGCAAATTGCCAGCACCTCGAATTTCCAGATCCTTCATAGCTACTGCCATGCCAGAACCTAAATCAGTGTGAGATGCGATCGTAGAAAGTCGATCATGGGCATTTTCACTCAATGGCTTATCTGGTGAGTACAAGAAGTAGGCGTAGCCACGTTCTCGACTTCGACCAACTCGGCCTCGCAACTGATGTAACTGTGACAAACCAAAGGTGTCAGCCCGATCCACAATCAGCGTATTTGCATTTGGAATGTCCAGTCCACTTTCGATAATTGTTGTCGAAACCAAAACGTCGTATTTGTGTTCCCAAAAATCAACAATGATCTGTTCCAATGTATGTTCATTCATCTGTCCGTGTGCCACAGCAATTCGAGCTTCTGGCACTAATTCTGACAACTTACTAGCAACTCGATTTATGCTTTCCACACGATTGTGAACAAAGAATATTTGACCATCACGAATTAGTTCGCGGTGAATGGCTGCAGTAATAAATTTCTCATCGTATGGACCGACTGTTGTTAGAACTGGGTGACGTTCTTCTGGTGGGGTTTGAATCGTAGACATTTCACGCAATCCAGTTACAGCCATTTCAAGGGTTCGTGGAATTGGTGTTGCAGACATGGTGAGCATGTCAACATTTGTCCGCAGTGCCTTCAGGTGCTCTTTGTGTTCAACCCCAAATCGTTGTTCTTCGTCAACAATTACTAAGCCAAGATCCTTGAACCGAACTTCTGGATTGAATAGGCGATGCGTACCAATCACGATATCGATCGTGCCGTCCGATATTCCACTCATCACATCCCGCACTTGGGCGTCGGTTTGAAAACGTGAGAGCGCAGCTAACTTGACTGGAAACTGTGCGTATCTGCGCGAGAAAGTCTCGAAGTGTTGTTGAACTAACAAGGTTGTTGGAACCAGGATGGCTACTTGCTTACCGTCTTGAACCGCCTTAAATGCGGCGCGTACCGCAATTTCCGTTTTTCCATAACCCACATCGCCACATACCAACCTGTCCATTGGTATGTCATTTTCCATATCGCGCTTTACTTCATCGATAGTTACAAGTTGGTCAGGCGTTTCAACGTACTCGAAAGCGTCTTCCAGTTCGCGTTGCCAAGGACTATCCGGTGAGAAAGCAAAGCCTTTACTTGCCATGCGAGCTGCATAGAGTCGGATAAGTTCCCCAGCAATCTGCCTTACAGCCCGACGTGCGCGCGATTTAGTTGCAGCCCAATCCCCACCACCAAGTCGATTAAGGGAAGGTGCTTCGCCACCGACATACCTAGTAACTTGATCTAGTTGGTCACTCGGAACATATAGTCGGTCCCCGCGTTGACCTCGTTTGCTTGCTACATATTCAATAACCAAGTATTCGCGTGTTGCATTGGCCACTGTTCGCTGGGACATCTCAATATATTTGCCAACACCATGTTGTTCATGAACTACATAGTCACCGCTCTTGAGGGTAAGTGGATCGATTACCACTCGGCGCTTACTTGGAAGTGAGCGATTTTCTTTAGAAGCATCACGACTACCAAACAAGTCAACTTCAGTCACTAAAACTAGGTTTGCTGATTTGATCTGAATTCCAGAATCCTGATGACCAACGGTCACTTCTACTACTTGATCCGTTAATTCCGCGGTGAGCTCCTCAGTTTGGCGAGCTGGAATTCCTAACTCCATCAAAGTTGAAACCAAACGTTCTGTTGATCCATGGCCTGCCATACAAACCGCTACTCGGGAACCTGTCTGCCACCAAATACGAATGTCTGAAACAAAGTCTTCGATTTTGGAACGGTACTCCGGAGTAGCTTCAACGCCCGGGGACTCGTCTTGCGGCCCAGCCAAAGTTGTTAAGCCGAGCCAAGCATGCGTATTACTGCCATTGCGAAGTTCTCGGTAATCCCGAAAGGCACTTGCATCTAGATCGATTGGTGAGACATTACCTGCAGTTGCATTACTCCACGATGCTTCTAGAAACTCGGCACTAGTTGAAACCAATTCATGAGCTCTAGATTCTAAGCGTTCTGGTTCTGCTTCGATGATTATTGCTTTGGTATCGATTACGTCAATGAGCATTTCAAGTTTAGGAACCAAAACTGGAATCAAACTTTCCATACCTTCGGCTGCAATTCCAGCAGCGATCTTTTCTAACATCTCAGATAACTCTGGATGTACATCGATCATGCTCGCAGCTTTTGTGGCAACTTCTTCAGTGATTAAAAGTTCCCGACAGGCTGTGGCGAAAATCTGATCAACGGCAATACCCAATGAGCGTTGATCTGCAATGGAAAAAGTGCGAATCTCTTCTACTGTGTCGCCCCAAAACTCAACTCGCAATGGATGCTCCAAAGCTGGTGGAAAGAGATCAACAATGCCACCTCGAACTGCAAATTGTCCGCGTCGATCAACTAAATCAACGCGAGCAAATCCCAACCGAGAGAGTTCTGAAACTAGTTGCTCCAGTGGAAACTCGTCTCCAGTTGAAATCTTTAGCGCAGGGACATCACCCAGGCCGGCGACTATAGGTTGAATGAATGCTCTTGCGCTTGTTACCAAAACTGAAATGGGTGTAACTTCATTTGGATGCGCCAGTCTGCGTAAGACTGCCATCCGCCTACCAACAGTGTCGCTGCTTGGACTTAGTCTTTCGTGTGGCAAAGTTTCCCAGGCTGGAAACACAGCAATGTTTTCTTCGGGAATAAAGTCAGTGAGCGCGTTTGCTAAATCTTGGACCGCTCTTTCAGTGGCCGCAATCAAAACAACGGGACGGGATTTCGCTACTGTTGCGCTCACATATGGGATTGCGCTCTTATCTACTGCTAATCGAACTTTCAGTCCTGAATCTAAATCCGATAGTGCGCCTTGAAATACTTGGTCCTTAGCGATTGCATCACTAATTAACTTAAGAGTCATCTGGTTGCCAGTGCCTCAACTATGACCGACGTTAACTCTGGGCGACAAATCAAAATATCCTTAACTTTCAAATTCACTTTGTTTAGTTCAATTGGATTGCCACTGCAGTCAGATACGAAGAGTCCGTTGTGGACTGCAACTCCTAGCGGTGCAGCTAAGTCCCATTCATAAAACCCACCTGAGTTGAAATAGACATCCGCATTGTCGGCCAATATGGCGCCCACTTTTGCACCAACTGATCCCATTGGAATTACTTCCACACGGCCTCGCTCTGGAAAAGTCTCTTCAAGTTTTTTGATTACTGCCGGAATCTCACGCGGTGGTCGGCTTCGTGATACCAAGATTCGAATTGGTACACCCGATGGCTTGTAAGTCTGAGCCAATTCATCCATGGACCAAAGTTCATTTCGGGCTGGAACTGCAACGCTGGCTGCACTGATCTGGCCCTCATTCTGGGA
Source organism: Candidatus Nanopelagicales bacterium (assembly GCA_044232525.1). Lineage (GTDB taxonomy): Bacteria > Actinomycetota > Actinomycetes > S36-B12 > UBA5976 > UBA5976. The sequence goes on from JBIIMD010000001.1 coordinate 31,054, forward strand.
ACCGGCTTCCCACAGCGCGATGTGTACTGCGAAATCTTCACCACCACTTGAGTATTGTGCTGTGCCATCAAGTGGATCGATAATCCAGACGCGCTTGGCATTGAGTCGAGCAACTTCTAAGTCGCCTTCTTCGCTAAGTACAACATCATTTGGTCGCTGGCTGGAAAACTGTTCCATCAGATAATCATGAGCAACTCTGTCGCCTTCGCTGCCGAGCACCTCTTCTGCCAAAACTGAATGGGTTTCATCGTTACTGCCTGACAAACTTGCCGCATGGTTACGCAAACCTATAAGTAAGGTTCCAGTTTCTCGGGCAAGTTTGCGAGCTAACTCATGATCATTCATGAGTTGTACAAATTCTGCGTTTCAATCAATCCTTTTGTAATCAACGCTGTGACTGCTTCGCACCCTTGGGACTTCAAAATTTCAACTTCAGCGCTTTCAGCGCTAGCAAAGTTCCTCAAGACAAAATCAGCAGGATCTTGCTGCCCAGGTGGCCGGCCAATACCTAAGCGAACGCGGAACCAATCACCGCTTCCCATTGCGGAACGGATTGATTTCAAACCATTGTGTCCATTGTCTCCACCACCAAGCTTTACGCGGATTGCAGCAAGGGGGATATCTAATTCATCATGCAAAACAATGATTTGTTCAGGAGCAACTTTGTAAAACTTCACGAGCGCCTTTACTGGCCCACCAGATTCATTCATGTACGAAAGCGGTTTAGCTAAAACTACTTGCGCACCACCAATTCGGGTTTCACAAACATCAGCAAGTGCCCGCTTGTGCCTAGTCAATTTTTCAGAATTCTGAGAAACCAGTTCATCGATAACCATGGCACCGATGTTGTGGCGCGTAGATGCGTAAGTGGGACCCGGGTTACCGAGTCCCACTACAAGCCACGCACCGTTATCTGACACGGTCTTACTCTGCAGATTCCTCTGCAGGTGCATCGCTACTGGCGCTATCGCTGCTGCCAGAATCTGCGCCTACTCCAGCTGCCTCGCTTGCAGCATCAGCTTCAGCGCGAGCTGCAGCCTTAGTTTCTGCATGTGCGATTGCTGCTGCTGCATCTGCTTCTTGACGAGCATGTGTTTCAGCGGCTTCACGAGCCAACGTTGCAGCTTCAGCAGCTGTCACGTAGACAAGGTCTACGTGTTCGATGCCGCGCGTTACTGGATCAATCTGAAGGTCACGTGGCGCAACAGTTTCAGTCTTTCCATCAAGAACGATTTCAAGTGAGGTTACCTTCTTGCGAAGGGTAAGTCTCAAGGTATGGGCATCAAATGCCACGTGGATTGGAGCAATTCCGTGCCCGTAAACCACTGCTGGAACTTTGCCGTCACGGCGAAGGCGACGTGCTGCGCCCTTACCAAAATCTGAACGGGCTTCTGCGACTAATGCGTCACTCATTTATTTCTCCTCGTGCTAGGTCATTTATGGATAGCTCCACAACGGACCTTCGTCGATTACGGCTTTTAAGGGCCCTCGCCGAGGAGCATCCCTAGGTTAGCCCAGGTCAGTACCTAAGGCCAAAACGAGCCAGATTAATTGACTTATAGGACCTGAATAACGGAGGTTCTTAGACTCCGACGTGGTCAAACAAACTTGCAACTGAACCTTCATCAAATACTTCCTTGATGGCTCGAGCCAGCAGAGGAGCAATTGGAAGAATCGTTAGATTTGGGAATTGATTCTCAGGTGGAATCGGAAGCGTGTCAGTAACGATCACTTCGCGTATGCCAGAGTCCTGCAAACGTTGCGCTGCAGGCGAAGAGAAAATTCCATGTGTTGCGGTGACGATTACATCAGATGCGCCATTTTCAAACAAAGCTTCAGATGCCTTAACAATCGTGCCACCGGTATCAATCATGTCGTCGACTACTACACAAACTCGACCTTTAACGTCACCAACAACTTCAAGAACCTTAGCTTCGTTTGGCACATCTGGATCGCGGCGCTTGTGCATGATGGCAAGTGGCGCACCCAAGATATCGGTCCAGCGTTCGGCAACCCGCACCCGGCCAGCATCAGGGGAAACAACGGTGATCTTGTCACGATCAACTGTGCGACCTACGTGTGCGGCAAGAATTGGTAGTGCGAATAAGTGGTCAACAGGTCCGTCAAAGAAACCTTGTATCTGTGCCGTGTGAAGATCTACGCTCATCAAACGATCAGCACCCGCGGTTGCAAAAAGATCGGCCATTAAACGTGCCGAGATTGGTTCTCGCCCGGCATGCTTCTTATCTTGGCGAGCGTAACCATAAAACGGAGCCACCACAGTAATTCTCTTAGCAGATGCACGCTTTAAGGCATCGACCATAAGTAAGTGCTCCATAATCCACTCATTGACCGGAGCTGTATGAGTCTGGAGTACGAACACGTCGCAACCACGAATTGACTCTTCAAAGCGAACAAAGATTTCACCATTTGCAAAGTTGTATGCACGGGTTGGAACTAGTTCAGTACCGAGATTGTCTGCTACGGCTTGTGCAAGTTCAGGATGTGACCGGCCTGCGATAAGAACCATCCGCTTTGCATTGTTCTGCGTGATGCCAGTCATCTAGTTTCCTTTACTTGGAGTTCTTATGGGATGAGTCTGCCAGTGCTGCCTTGGCTGAGTCGCTACCGGGTCTACGTCGAAGCACCCAATCGACAATGTTGCGCTGGCGAGCCCGGCCAACAGCCATGGAACCAGCGGGCACATCTTCGGTAATTACCGATCCCGCAGCTGTGTAGGCACCGTCACCAATGACCAATGGAGCAACCAACATAGTGTCACTACCAATTCGAACATGGTCGCCAACTTGAGTGTGGTGCTTCTCTTGGCCGTCGTAATTTACAAAGACTGTGGCAGCTCCAATGTTCGTGCCTTCCCCAATCGTGGCATCACCAACATATGAAAGGTGTGGCACTTTGGCATTTACGCCTAGGTTCGCGTTCTTCATTTCCACGAAGCCACCAGCTTTAGCCCCTGCACCAAGCACTGTGCCAGGACGAAGGTAGGTGTAGGGACCAACGTTTGCGCCTTCGCCAATCACTGCACCATTTGAAGTAGTTCGAATCACAGTTGCACAATGGTCTGCAACTGTGTCGTGTAATGAGCAGTCAGGGCCAATCGTTGCGCCACCCCGAATTGTGCTTGCGCCAGTGATTGTGACGTTCGGTAACAGCGTTACATCCGATTCAAGAACCGCAGTGCGATCAATCCAAACCGAATTTGGATCCACCATTGTCACGCCAGCAAATAGCCATTCATTGTTGATGCGGTTTCGCAGAATTGCTCCAGCATCAGCAAGTTGTCGACGGTCGTTCACGCCAAGAATGTTTTCTTCCGAAGTGACAACCACAGAAACTTCATGCCCTTCACTTCGCAAGATTCCGAGCACATCAGTTAAGTACTGCTCGCCTTGGGAATTAGAAGTTGTTAACTTCGCAAGACTTTCGCGAAGTAACTTGGCATCAAATGCGTAGACACCTGAATTAACTTCGGTAAGAAGTAATTCGGATTCGGATGCATCTCGGTGTTCAACAATTCGCTCAAAACCATCGCTAGCACTTCGAACTATCCGACCGTAACCAGTTGCATCAGCAAGATGTGCAGTTAATACTGAAGCTGATTTGCCAGCGAGCGCATCAAGCGTGAGTTGCATGTCTGAAGTTGTCAGAAGTGGTGTATCACCGGCAAGAACTAAAATAGGTCCAGTTAATTCACCTAAGGCATCTAGTGCAATCTTTACTGCATGGCCAGTGCCATTTTGCTCTTCTTGCACTGCAGTAACTACGGCTGGATGTGCTTTGGCTAAATGCTCTTGAACCTGATCTCGACCGTGACCAACAATTACCAAAGTCTTTTTGCTGTTCAAGTCTGAGGCGGCGATAAGTACGTGATCTAGCAACGTGCAGCCCAAGACTTCATGGAGAACTTTTGGCTTTGTGGATTTCATTCGGGTGCCAGCCCCAGCAGCAAGGACAATTACTGCGGCGGGCTCAGAAGTTTGCGCGCCCGTTGATTTCACATACCTAGTTTACTGTTTCGAACTTGCTCCCGGACGTGGATTCGAACCACGATAAGCACCTCCAAAGAGTGCTGTCCTGCCATTAGACGATCCGGGAATACTGACCACGGTATCCCTTGGCCTGCCTGCAAATCTTATTCTCCAATGGGCAAGATTCCCAAAACGAATAGGGTTTGGCACGCGTCAGTGCCCATTTGCGCATGCACAATTGGTCGCTTGCGCTCGCGGTATCCTAAAAGCGAGTTGATTTGGTCGAGTCTGACGTGCTTAATGGCTAGTCTGCAATTAAGACCAAAGTTCGGCTTTATCCAAGCAAGTGAGCACTTTAGGCAAAGGATTTTTCGTGGCAATTACACATGATCATGAAAACGACCTGGATTTATCCGGGCGTTCGCGTGTGTCTGATGCCGACCGCGTGCGCATGACCGGCCATGAACGCCGCGCTCAACTTGTTGAAGTTGGTCGAATGCTATTTGCGGAAAAGGGATTTGAATCCGTAACAGTTGAAGAAATCGCCAACACTGCAAATGTTTCAAAGCCGGTCGTTTACGAACACTTTGGTTCTAAGGATGGTCTGTACGCAGTAGTCGTCGACCGGGAAATGACTTACCTGCTCAACTCAATTACTAAAGCTTTGACTGCGGTGCATCCGCGATTGTTACTGGAGCAAACAGCTTGTGCACTCTTTGACTACATTGAATCAAATACCGACGGTTTCCGAATCTTGCTGCGCGACTCTCCTGCTGCCTCATCTTCAACTACGCCAACTGGTAGCTTTGCTTCGTTGCTGTCTGATGTCGCACAGCGAGTAGAAGAACTACTATCCAAAGAATTCAAGTTGCGTGGCTTTCCATTCCAGATGGCACCGATGTACGCGCACATGTTCGTAGGCATGGTTGCGTTGACTGGTCAATGGTGGCTAGACGAACGCGATACTCCCAAAGATGAAGTTATTGCACACCTGGTTAACTTAGTTTGGAATGGCGCAGTAGGACTAGAGATCAATCCACGCCTAATCAGCCAGAGAAGTGAAAGTTAAGTTCGCTAACGTAGCTTAGTTTTCTAAGCCAGAGGATTCTTCATCAAACGGCAGAACGATATCCCGCAAAACATTTGCTAACTTTTCTCTGTCTGCTTTTGAGATAGTAGCTAGTAGGGTTTTTTCTCGAGCCAACAATTCATCAAGCGCACGATCCACTGCAGTCTTTCCTGCTTGCGTTAGTTGAACTAATACGCCACGTCCATCAGTTGGGTCTGGCATACGACCCACTAGGTTCTTTGATTCAAGTCGGTCGATGCGATTTGTCATAGTTCCGCTGGTGACTAAGTTCTGCGAAATCAAGGCAGATGGTGTGAGTGCATATGGCTTTCCAGTTCTGCGCAAAGCAGCCAACACATCAAATTCACCTGGCTCTAAATCGTTAACTGCAAATGCTTCTCGCCTGGCGATATCAAGATGGCGAGCAAGTCTTGAAACTCGACTTAGTACTTGTAGTGGGGCGACGTCAAGATCTGGGCGCTCTTGCTGCCAAGCATCAACAATGCGGTCGACTTCATCAGGGGTACTCACCTAAGAGAGTCTAGGAGATTATCTTGATGTCGAGATAACTCGCGCACCATGAACTGGCCCATGAGTGCGCAAAACATCGTCAACTAGCCCTGTTGCTTTAAGCGCTACAACTAAATCAATTGCGCTAGATTCATCGCGAACTAAGAACGCGCAGGTGGGCCCACTGCCGGAAATTACAGCGCCCAATGCTCCTAAATCAATTCCTTGCTCAAGTACTCGACCCAACTGTGGACGTGCAGTCGTGGCAGCTAACTGCAAGTCGTTGTGTAGCAGTCGACCAAGGGCAGGTGCATCTCCGCGAGCTAACGCACTCAGCAATTCAGTTGGTACCTCCGGTGCTTCTTCAAAGTCTAGACCGCGAATTTCATCTGTGTTTTCATAAATTTGTGCAGTCGATATGCCTTCATCAAAGATTGCTAGTACCCAGTGAAAGTTTCCACGAATCATTACCGGCGAAAGCACATCACCACGGCCAACGCCTAATGCACAACCCCCATGCAACATAAACGGCACATCGGATCCAAGCCTTGCTGCCATAGCATCAAGTTGATCACGTGGGATTCCAGCATTCCAATATGTATCGCAGGCCAAGAGCGTGGCTGCTGCATCTGCGCTACCCCCCGCCATTCCAGCGGCAATTGGAATAGATTTATCGATCTGAATGTGTATGTTCGGCTCTTCGCCACATGCTCGAGCCACTAACTCAGCAGCTTGCCAAGCTAAGTTAGCTTCGTCAGTTGGGATTTGATCTGCGTACCCACCAAGTCCACTTATCGTTAGTGAGTCTGCGGCTGAGACTGTAACTTCATCGTAAATTCCAACTGCTTGAAAAATTGTGGCAAGTTCGTGATAACCAGAAAACTCTCGTGGCCCAACTCCAAGGTAAACGTTTACTTTACCTGGAACCTTTACAGTTACGGATCTGGTCACTGACTTAGATTACTTTCTTCGCAAGCTGTGCGATAGTCACAAAATCTTGCAAACTCAACTGTTCACCACGTAATCCAGAATTCACACCAGCATCCTTTAGGACTCTGTCCACATTCTGCGGTGTACCAAGTACGCTACCCAAGGCAGTTCTAAGCGTCTTTCTTCTTTGGCCGAAAGCGGCATCAACTATTGCAAATGTGAGTTCGCGCAATTGTGGATCAAATTCACGGTCTTTGCGCACTAACCGCACCAATCCTGAATCAACATTTGGCGCTGGCCAAAAAACATTGCGCCCTACCGATCCAGCTTTTGTGACCTCGCCATACCAAGCCATCTTCACACTCGGAACTCCGTAAATCTTGCTTCCTGGCCCAGCTGCCATTCGGTCAGCAACTTCGGCCTGTACCATTACAAGAATTTCTCGCAGCGATGGAAACGTCTCTAGAAAGTGCAAAACAACCGGAACCGAAATGTTGTAAGGCAAGTTTGCAACTAAGTGTGTTGGCGCTGTGGGTAAATTTGTGATGCGCATTGCATCTGTATTAATCACAGTGAGATTGTCTTTCAAGCCTGGTGCATGCAATGCAATAGTCGAAGGTAATGCGCCAGCCAAAACTGAATCAATCTCGACAGCTATAACTTTTGCAACATTAGGAAGTAGAGCTAAAGTGAGCGATCCAAGTCCTGGCCCTATTTCTACGACAACATCTGTCTTGCCAACGTGTGCTTGAGTCACAATACGCCGAACTGTATTGGGATCAATTACAAAATTTTGACCCAATTTTTTTGTTGGTGTGGCATTTAGAGATGCAGCCAGACTCCGAATCTCAGTAGCACCAAGCAATGTTGATTCGTCCGCGGTTGAACCGTTTGTGGGTGGCTCTGTTAACTCAGGCATCAAACAGGATTAGTACCAGTTGCGAGCGTAAAAGAAATCTAGGGCATCACATGGAGTGTCATAACGTTTTTCAATGTAATCTGCACCCCACTTGATTTGGGTTACTGGATTTGTTTTCCAGTCATCACCAAAGGTTGCCATCTTTCGGCCTGGCAGACTTTGCGGAATACCGTAGGCGCCTGATGTTGGATTCTTGGCCTTGTGGTTCCAGTTGCTTTCACGAAACCACAACGTTTCCAAGCAAGCGAATTGCTTTTCTCCCCAACCAAACTCTTGGTTGATGTAAAGCTCTGCATATTTTTTATTGCCAGTTTTCGTTCCGGTCTTGCGGTCAGCCGTTGCAAGAGCTACAGCAATGTCTGATGGATCTCCAGTGCCACGAATCACAACGGCCTCAACCGGTTCGGTTGTCACTACGCGATCAATCTCAGTGCGGGATACTTCATTCCCATCAACCAGCTTAACTTTGTAAGTGATTTCAGCTAAGCCGGTTTCGCCTGCTTGCTTAACAAATTCAGTTCCAACTGCGATGGTTGGATCTTCAGTAGCAGAGGTCACGAATTCAATTTCGGCATCTTCCGTAACCACCTCGTTATCGATGGTGTGTTCTTTAACATCGTAAGAAACGGATGAATCCAGCACCAGAGCCCTAACGTCTATGTAGGTAGGGGCCGGCTCTGAGCTATTCGCTGCGGTGATTCCTCCAGTTAGCAGAACTGCGGCGCTTGCCACAATTGCCGCCCTAAGCGGCACATTATGATTTTTGGGTCGAGCATGACGACCAGGCGCACGATGGCGACCACGTTGTGTCATAACTTCCCCGCTTTGTTTCAGTTTCTAAAGGTCTTTGAATTGAACCGAAACTCCACGTTATCCCGAACCTACCCCGGTAAGGCAAGTTCAGATTTGTCAAAAAGGCCCAAAAACCCTTGCAGCATTTGAAAAAAGAAGTTCACAAATTTCTTGCTCAGATTGGCCTCTAACCTCACAAATTGCCCGAACTGTCCACGGAATGTTTGTTGAAGAATTGGCTTGACCACGGTTGGGCACAGGCGTCAAGAAAGGCGAGTCAGTTTCAACTAAAAGTAAGTGGTCTGGGATTTCTAGCACGGCATCACGAAGTTGCTGGGCATTCTTGAAAGTGACCACTCCAGGTATCGACATGTACCAACCAGCTTGAGCGCAAATCTTTGCCATTTCGGCATCCCCAGAAAAGCAGTGAAAAACAACAATATCGGGTGCGCCGTGCATCTCTAAAGTTTCAATTACATCTTTGTGTGCATCGCGATCGTGAATTATTACTGGCTTTCCAACCTCACGAGCAATGTCTATATGTCTCCGAAATGAAACATGCTGGGCAGCAGCTTGAGATTCTTCGGTTCGATAGTAATCAAGTCCAGTTTCCCCAATTCCCCTAACCTGAGGCAGCTTCGCTAGTTCCGCAATAGCTACTAGCGAATTTTCTAAATCTGTATCGTGCGCCGCAGCGTTTGGGTGCAGCGCTACTGTTGCCCAAACATCTGGATGATCAAGTGCAGTCTTTACAGCCCATCTAGAACTGGTTACATCACAGCCAACTTGAATCACTTTCGTGACATTTAACGACTTAGCTGCCGTCATCGCTTTGTTAACATCCGGCAGAACATATTCATCGTCAAAACTGACATCCATATGGCAGTGCGTATCCACCACTGGACCAACTAGTGGCAACGCCACCTTCATTGCACTCACTCCTCTACGGTACCGACGCTTGGATAATCTAGTCTGGTGACAGGGCAAAACGGGGTTGTCCAGTTTGATCGCAAGGGCAAACAATTGATTCGTCGACTTCCAGGACTTGATGGCCTGCGTGGCATCGCGGTTCTGGCTGTCATCATTTATCATGCTGACATTTCACTTTTAGTTGGTGGATTTTTGGGCGTTGATGTCTTCTTTGTTTTATCTGGATTTTTGATTACATCTTTATTAATCGATGAGTTAGCCCGCACGAACAGCATCGATCGAGCTCGTTTCTATATGCGCCGAATTCGCCGCTTAATGCCGGCACTGTTCTTAGTACTTTTCTTTAGTGTTTTGGTTTCTGGATTGTTTGTATTGGATGCGGCCTATCACGTTCGCCGGGACTTACCTTGGGCCAGCACTTTCGTCTTGAACTGGTCTTACCTATTTTTTGAACAGTCATACTTTGTAAACATTTCACGTCCACCATTACTACAACATCTTTGGTCGCTGTCGGTTGAAGAACAGTTCTATGTGATTTGGCCCATCTTGATAATTGCTTTCTACAAAGTAAAAATTGGAAACCTCTCCCCTCGCTTCAAGATCTTTTTTGCTTCAGCAATTTTGGCGATTTCTTCAACGGCTTGGATGGTTTATCTCTCGGTTACAAATGGTTTTCCAATTCCAAATGATCCAAGTCGGGTCTACTTTGGTACTGATACGCATGCCATGGGACTGCTCGTTGGATGTGCGGCAGCAGCGCTTTGGCGACCTGAGCGCCTAAATGAACGATTAACTCCTGATCGAGCGGCAGCTATGAACGGGCTAGGAATATTTAGTATTGCGGGCTTGGCTTACTTCTTCTTATTTGTGAGTGAACTAAATGAGTTTCTCTATCGCGGCGGATTTCTCGTACTTTCAGTTTTGACAGTAATTCTCGTGGTAGTTGCAGCACATCCAGGCTTGAAGTTTGGTTCGAGATTGGGAAATCCGGTACTCAAGTGGTTTGGTGATCGATCTTATGGAATCTACTTGTGGCACTGGCCGATATTTGTCTTGATGCGCTCTGGTATCGACATTCAATGGCCAGATCCGATCGCATTTGTTGCAAAGGTTGCGATCGTTTTGGCGATTGCGGATTTGTCGTACCGTTTTGTTGAAATGCCAATTCGAAATGGTGCAATTGGATCTCGATTGGCGATTTGGCGCGCAGCCGGTGTGCCACGCCCGCAAGCTCGAACTTTGATGACAACAGCAGTGACCATGGCTGTGTTATCAGCCAGCTTGGTTGGCATGTATCGAGTTCCTGTACCTGATGCTGGTAACTTGACTGGAATTGGCGGCATTACTGCAATTGATGAAGATCCAGTCGCAGTAGTCCAGCCAGTTGCTGCACTTGAATCTGATCCCCTCATAAGTACCCAACAAGCAGCCCAACTGCAAGATGAAATCCAAGCCAGAATTCCACCAGTTGTTTTCGGAGACTCAGTTGTCTTGGGTGCTCGCGAAAGCTTGAAATCTGTTCTGGGCGAAATTTCAATAGATGCTGAAGTTAGTCGACAACCCGAAGAGATTGCCGAGCGCATAAGGGCGCGTCGTGATGAACGCCGATTAGGCCCTGACGTGGTAATTCATATGGGTACAAACGGGATTGTTCAAGAAGAGGATCTAAAACCGATTCTGGAAGAGCTTCGGGATCGTAACCGAGTAGTAGTCGTTAATGTTCGAGTACCACGAGTCTGGATGAAGCCTACAAACGAAATGATTTCTTCATTGGTCACTCAGTATCCGAATGTTCGACTCGCTGATTGGAATGCGGTATCTAAAGGTAAGAAAGGTTACTTTGCACCAGATGGCGTACACCTAACAAAAAAGGGTGCTGAAATGTTTGGAGATCTAGTGAAAGACACACTTAGCAGCCCTTAGGCAGCAAGTACCTAAATTGTTTCTGGCTCTTCAATTCTTGGGAACATAGATTCACTCTTGGTAATCTTCACGCCAGGCTTTAGTTGACCCCACGTCGCAACATCTTCAAATGACTTTCCAACACCAGATTCGGCCGCTCCAATATCACTCCAAAGTGCCGACATACTCTTTGGCATGATCGGTGAGTACAGGATCGAAATGGCTCGTAGAGATTCGCATACTGTGTAGAGAATTGTGGCAAGACGTAAGCGGCTCTCGGCATCCTCTTTCTTCGCCAGCGTCCAAGGTTCTTGTTCTGTAACGTAGAGATTCACGGCATCAACAAATTCCTTGACAGCAACAATTCCAGTTTGGAAGTCAAAAGCCCGAATCGAAACATCTGCTTGGGCTGCAGTTTTAACTAACAAGTCTGTCAAAACTTCTTCAGCTGCAGTTAGTTCACCAGGTGCTGGTAACAGACCATCGAAGTTCTTAACAACCATTGCTTGCACTCGGCTTGCCAAGTTGCCAAGACCGTTAGCAAGTTCTGCGGTGTAGCGCGCGACCAAATCTTCCCAAGAAAATGATCCATCTTGGCCAAAAATGATGGCTCGCATGAAGTAATAGCGGAAGGCATCTGAACCAATTAAGTCGACAATGCTTTGTGGTGAAATACCTGTGAGCTTGCTCTTGCTCATCTTCTCGCCACCAACTAACAACCAGCCGTGTGCAAAGACACATTTTGGGAGAGGCAGGTCAGCAGCCAACAACATTGCAGGCCAAATTACCGCATGGAAGCGGAGAATGTCTTTACCAACTAAGTGAACATCCGCAGGCCAGGTTTCTGCAAACTTCTTTGCGCCTTCACTGCCAGGCTCATCGCCAAGGCCGACTGCAGTTGCGTAGTTAAGTAGTGCATCGAACCACACATAAACAACTTGTGAAGGATCCCAAGGAACTTCAATTCCCCAGTCAAATGTGGAGCGGGAAATTGATAAGTCCTGAAGTCCGGAACGTAAGAACGACATAACTTCGTTGTAAGCAGATTCTGGACGAACTGCTTGCGGATTTGCTTCGTAATGCTTGATCAAAGCGTCGGCATAAGCCGAGAGTTTGAAAAAGTAATTGGTTTCACTAACTTGTTCAACTGGCTTGGAGTGAATTGGGCAAAGCTTCTCGCCACCATCACCATCGATTAAATCTCCAGGAAGCTTGAACTCTTCACAACCCACACAGTAAGGGCCTTCATAAGCGCCTTCATAAATGTGACCAGCATCTTTTAGCTGCGACAAGAATCTTTGAACTCGCTTGGTGTGGCGCTCTTGGGTAGTTCTGATGAAGTCATCGTTAGCTGCATCAATAACATCGAGGACTGGTAACCAAGCATCAGCGACCAGTTTGTCAGCCCAGGCTTGTGGCGCAACACTATTGGCTTCAGCAGTACGCAAAACTTTTTGACCATGTTCATCGGTTCCAGTTAAGAACCAAACATCTTCGCCAGCCATCCGGTGCCAGCGAGTCATTACATCACCAGCAACAGTTGTGTAAGCGTGTCCGATATGAGGCGCATCATTTACGTAGTAAATCGGCGTTGTCAAATAAAACGCTTTGGCACTGGTCATGCGATAAGTCTAGAGTGAAACTGGATTAACTTTTTCGCTGGCGCTGATCGGCAAGTACCGCGTCGTAGACATCTCGCTTTGGCACACCCAACTCTCGGGCAACAGCTGCGATGGCATCACGTTGGGTCTCGCCAACTTCAACCCGAGTTGCAACCAGACCGACCCAATCGTGCGCGGTTGTTTCCGGAAGTGGCTGGGCACCAGAAATCACCAAAGTTATTTCACCAAGGATCTCACGATTACTCCAAACAACCAGCTCGGCTAAGGTGCCACGCACCACTTCTTCGTAAGTCTTAGTGAGTTCGCGGCAAATTACACCTTGTCGATCTGAACCGAAGACCGCTTCTAGATCAACAAGTGAATCAACTAAGCGATGTGGGGCTTCAAAGAAAACCATAGTTCGCTGTTCGTGAAGTAACGATTCACACAGTGTTCGGCGCTCGCCTGATTTCCTAGGCAAGAAACCTTCGAAGGTAAATCGATCAACCGGAAGTCCACTGACTGCAAGTGCTGCAAGTACTGCTGACGGTCCAGGAATTACCGAGACTTTTACGTTTTGGGCAATCGCTTCTTGCACAAGCCGATAGCCAGGATCACTAACACTTGGCATTCCAGCGTCCGAAATCATGACAACTGTTTCACCAGAAATTACCCGCCCGATCAGTTCTGGACTTTTAGTTTCTTCAACAGCATCGTAAAACGACCAAATTTGAGCTTGAGTTGTGATTCCCAGATCAGTAAGTAATCGATGTGCTCGTCTGGAATCTTCAGCGGCAATTACATTTGCGGTTTCAAGAATTTCCCGCAACCGAGTTGAGGCATCACCTATGTTTCCAATTGGAGTTGCGGCAAGGTACAACTGTCCTGACATTCCTCTATCATTCCCTAAATCAGGCATGGCCTGAATCATTCCGTAAATGGGACCAAGTCCTGTACTTTTAAGCAGTGGAGACAACTGAGGTTACCGAGCCGGTTAAATCAAGGCGAGCTCCGTTTGACTTGGATCTAAAGACCAAGCCTGCTGGTGGTTGGGCTGGTTGGGGCGGTCCCTTGGTTGCTACCGGACTGGCCGCACTTCTGCGGCTGCCTTACTTAGGTCAACCACATGCAGTCATTTTCGACGAAACTTATTACGTCAAAGATTCTTTGGCACTTTTAACTTTTGGTCATGAACGCAAAGTTATAGAAGATGCTGACGCTACGTTACTTGCAAGTGGTGGTGAAAACTTCGCAAGCATCTTCACCGATGCAGCCTCATACATAGTTCACCCTCCGGTTGGTAAGTGGGTTATTGCAAGCGGTGAAGCAATATTTGGCGCCACTCCATTTGGCTGGCGCATCGCCATTGCAGTTCTGGGAATTCTTAGCGTTTTACTAACTGCCCGAATTGCCCGCCGACTAACTAACTCAAACTTCATTGGAACGGTAGCCGGCTTGCTGCTTGCAATCGATGGACTTCACATTGCAATGAGTAGAACTGCATTGCTCGATACGTCCCTGTCGTTCTTTGTGCTTTGCGCATTTGGTTTCCTAATCATTGATCGAGATTCAGCCAATTCAGGTGGTTCCAAATCTTGGCGCTGGGCCATGGTTGCCGCATTGGGACTTGCTTGTGCCACTAAATGGAGTGGGGTCTATTTTGCAGCCGCGTTTGGAATTTTGATGTTGGTCTGGGATTACGAACGAAGAAGTAAGCGTCTCGAAGGATTTAAAGTTTGGCTAACTAAAGATTTCTTGCCTGCACTATTAATGCCATTAGTGATTATTGTGATTTACATTTCAAGTTGGGTTGGCTGGTTTAGAAGCTCGGGCGGCTGGAATCGAAACTGGGCGCAAGAAAATGATGTGAACTCCTGGGTACCAGATGCACTTGTAAGTCTGTTTCACTATCACAAAGACATGTTGAGCTTTCATACGAACTTAGTAACTCCTCATAGCTACTCAGCTAATCCATGGTCCTGGCCATTGATGATTCGCCCAACCAGTTTCTATTACGAGACAGATCCAACTTGTGGCGCAGACAAATGTTCGCAAGAAGTGATACCACTTGGTAATCCATTGATCTGGTGGGCTGGCGTTATTGCATTAGCGATCATCATTTACTTTGCAATTGCCCGTAGACATAGTGCTGCGCTTCCAATTGCTGTGGCATTTGCTGCCGGTTGGGTTCCTTGGCTGTTCTTCCCAGAACGAACCACTTTCAATTTTTACTCGGTCGCGTTCATTCCTTACACAGCTATGGCTTTAGCTCTAGTGCTTTATCTGGCAAATGAAAGAGTGCGGAGCGATAAACCAATGGCCTGGCGCTGGCCAGCTTTAAGTTTCTTGATTGTGGCTGCGGTGCTAACTGCGTTTTTCTATCCGATCTTGACTGGGCACTCAATTACTTATGAGATGTGGCAGTTGCGAATGTGGCTTCCTGCCTGGGTTTAGGAAGCTCAAGTGAGAACTGCTGGGTTTAGCCAGAAATTGCCTTGAAGGATCGAAGGCGCAAGCTGTTAGTAACTACAAAGACACTCGAGAATGCCATTGCAGCTGCGGCGATCACTGGACCAAGTAGTCCGAGCATGGCAAGTGGAATCGCCGCAACATTGTAGGCAAAGGCCCAGAACAAATTGATCTTGATCGTTCGCATTGTTGCACGCGACAACTCAATGGCATCAACGGCTGCAGCCATAGTCGAACGTAACAACACAATGTCAGCTGCACTTGCTGCCACATCTGCGCCAGTACCCATTGCCAAACTCAAGTGTGCTTTAGCTAGAGCGGCGGCGTCATTGATGCCATCACCAATCATTGCTACAAAGTGCCCATCGTTTTGATTTGCTGTGACCAATTCAAGTTTTTGCGCAGGTGAACTATTTGCAAAGAACTGAGCTATGCCCAACTGCTGACTAACTTTTTCAACTGCAACTTGGTTATCACCCGAGGCCACAATTGGAGTGATCTTTAACTTTTGAAGATGCGCCAGGGCTGGAATCGCGCTTGGGTCCAGTGCATCAGCTAATGCAATAACGGCAACCGCGTAAGCATCACGATAAACAACAACCACACTGTCACCGCGAGCTTGGAATCTTTCAGCTGCTTGGGCGAACTCGCCTTCTGGAACTCCCAACCATTTCGGTGATCCCAAAGCGCAAGGATGCCCAGCGACCAAGCCTTGAACTCCTGAGCCGCCAATGGTGTGAACTTTGGTTGCTGTTTCTTTAGTGAATTCAAACTTGCGGGCATGAGTTCGCAGGCTAGTAGCTATTGGGTGAGTTGAGCTGGCCTCAAGCGCGTCAACAATTTGCCACAGTTCGGTCGGTTCAATCTTGGTGAAAACTTCAACCACGCTCATTCGGCCGTCTGTCAAGGTTCCAGTTTTGTCCATGATCATGACATCGATTTTTTGACTGGACTCGATGGCATGTGGGCCACGAATCAGAATTCCAAGTTGGGCTCCCCGACCAGTTCCCACCAACAATGCTGTTGGTGTGGCTAGTCCTAGTGCACAAGGGCAAGCAATTACTAAGACTGCGATTCCAGTTGTGATTGCCAAACCTGAATCGCCAGAGATTGCATACCAACTCACCGCTGTAACCAGAGCAAGTGCAACCACAATGGGCACGAAGATTTCTGAAACTTGATCAACTAAACGAGTTACTTCAGCTTTTCCAGTTTGCGCTTGATGCACAAGCCTCGAGATTCCTGAAAGTACTGTGTCTTTGCCAACGGCTTTGGCTTGAATTGTGAGCGCCGTGTCGATTAAGACTGTGGCGCCAATAACATCGTCGCCAACTGACACAGCTACCGGAAGTGATTCACCAGTAACCAATGAGTTGTCAACGTGACCAGTACCAGAAATCACAATCGCATCCACTGGAATCTGACTTCCAGCGGGAACATAAATTGTGTCACCTACTTTGACATCTTCAATTTCGGTTTTAACTTGATCACCATCTTTGATAACCAGAGCAAGCTTTGGATTCAAGCTGGCCAAATTCTCAATTGCCTTCTGAGATTGTTCGCGTGCTCGGTGTTCCAGAAACTTTCCAAGTAGAACCAGTGTTGTAACGCCAGCCGCCACTTCGAAATAAAGTTCGGGGTGTGCCGAGGTGCTTCGTGTTGGGAAAAACTCTGCACTCATTTTCATACCAACTGCTCCAGCGGCGGTAAACAAAACTGCCCACATCGACCACAGGTAGGAAACCGCGACTCCAAGACTTACCAGCGAATCCATAGTGACTGCACGATGTCGCAGGTTCAAATATGCTGCGCGATGAAATGGCCAGGCGCCCCAGATCGCAACCGGAGTTGCTAACGCGGCACAAACCCATTGCCAATACGAAAACTGAATTGACGGCATCATGGAAACAATCATCAATGGAATGGTTAATGCTGCCGAGATAATCAATCTGATTCGAAACTCGCGAACTCCGTATAGCTCAATAGCTTTACCAGAAATCGATGCGGTGTATCCAGTCTTTTCAATCGCCGCAATCAGCTGTTCGTTAGTTACTTCAGGATCAACATCAGCAAATGCCACACCAGTTGCATAGTTAACTGAGGCTCGAACGCCATCGAGTTTTTCTAAGGATTTTTCAACCCGACGTGAGCATGATGCGCAGGTCATTCCACCTACGCTGAGCTCAACGCTTCTGGCTGACATTAGTTAGGGACGAGCTCGTATCCGGCTTCATCGATCGCGGTAGCCAGTTGCGCCGGTTCGAGGGCAGCAGCTGAAGAAATTGTGACCTGACCAGATTCCAAATCAACATCAACTTCAGTAACTGTTGGCAGAAGG
>JBIIMD010000016.1:0-16025 GCA_044232525.1 Candidatus Nanopelagicales bacterium
GGGCGAGTTGCGATAGCGCGGAACCATTAGTCTTCGGTCGGGACATTGCGATTACCACTCAACTGGAAGCTTGGGCGGCTTTGTTGTTGAAGGTGGAACTTTCTTATTCGCAAGCGCGTATGTCATAACTTTCTTAAAGACCGGTCCAGCTACAACGCTTCCGTAGGTGCTGGTCTTTGGATTGTGAATACTAACGCTCATCACCAGCGCTGGCTTTTCTGCCGGCGCCATTCCAATGAATGAAGATGTGTACCCGCTATATCCACCACTTGCTTCGTCATAACGGTTGGCAGTTCCAGTTTTTCCACCAACACGATAACCAGGAATTTGCATATTCTTTCCAGTGCCGTCTTCAGAAACGACACCTTCAAGCATTTCTCTAACTGTCTTCGCAGTCTCTGCGCTTACAACGCGTACGCCTTCGTCTACCCTGCTTGGTTCGTAGACACCTTCAGAGCTTGAGTACCCAGAAATAAGTCGTGGCAACATTCGAACTCCGTCATTTGCAATCGTTGCAAACACACTTGTTGCTTGCACTGCATTGACAGACAGGCCTTGGCCAAATGCCAAAGTTGGAAATGTAGTAGCTGACCATTCATTTTCATTATTGATGTCAGGTAGCTTTCCAGGGCTCTCGCCTGGGAAGTTCATGCCAGTTGTTTGGCCCACACCAAATTTCTGTAAGTACTCATATAGCTTTTTTTCACTAATGGACTCGGCAGCCAAAATCGTTCCGATGTTACTCGACTTCGCTAGTACACCTGCAAGTGTCAGTCTTAAAGTCTTATGGTCTTGATAGTCCTTGAATGAAGTACCGCCTCGACTCAAGCGATTTTCAACTGTGTATTGAGTGCCCGCATTAGCGCCACCTTCTTCGATAACTGAAGCGAGAGTCATAACTTTGCTCGTTGAGCCTGGTTCGAACACGTCCGTAACTGCAGTATTTCGCTTTGACTTATCGTCAGTATCAAATGGGTTGTTTGGGTCAAAAGTTGGGAATGTGGCAATTGCCAAAATGTTTCCGGTACTTGGTTCCATAATTACTGCTTCGCCACCTTCGGCACCGGTAGCTTGAACTTGGTCACCTAGGGATTTTTCCAACATAGCTTGCAAATTTGAATCTATTGTCAGGCGAACTGAGAGACCATTTACGGGGTCAATGCTTTGGCGCTCACTGGCTGGGATTTCACGACCATTAACTCGTTCAACAGTTAGTTTCCCATCCTGACCCATGAGTTGTTTATTGAGTCCAAACTCAAGACCACCCAGTCCCGTTCCTTCAGCGCCCACATAGCCAATGACACTTGCTGCTAACGATCCATTTGGATAAACCCGATTTGTTGTTGGCTCACTGAAAACTCCTGGGATACCAAGTTTGGCCACCGCCTTCCAGGTTTCAGGAGTTATTCGTTTGGCAACATATGAGAATCGAGAGTCAACTGTTAATGCAGGCACGATTTTTTCAACTGGAATTCCAAGAATTGGTGATAGCGCGGCGGCAGTACCGTTTGGATCTGTTATGAGCTTTGGATCCACTGTTACATTTCGTGCCACCACTGTTGTAGCTATTGGTGCACCGTTGCTATCAGTAAAGTTCCCACGAAAGGCTGGCAAAGTTAAAGTCTGGAGTCTTGAGTTTTGTGCATTTGCGGCAAGTTCTGGACCTCGGACAATTTGAAGTTCAACCAGTCGCGCCATGTAAAGCGACATCACAATTAGAAACACGACAGTAGTAAATCTGATTCGTTTTCTAGGGCTTTCCAGGGAAACCATGGCTGGTCCTGTCGGTACATAGCGAGAACTAGATTTCTGAGTTGATTGCGAATCTTGAGGATTAGGTCGACGTTGAGAGGTAGGTGTGCTCATTGAGTCACCGGAGTTACTGGCACAGGTGGTGCAACTGCCACTACTGGCTTACCTAAAATTTCTCGATCTGAAAGTCGCAAAAAGACCGGAGTTTGGGCTGGAACCATTCCCATGTTTTGCGCAGTAATTAGCAGATTTCCCGGTGACTCTCCGGCCGCTACCACGCTGGCAATAGTTTGTTCTTCCGCAGTCATTTGACCAAGCTGAATTTGAAGTGCGTGTTTTTGAAATGACGCTTGCGCCGCAAGAGTATTTATATACAAAAGCATCATCATTCCAGAGACGATCATGCCAATGATTACAAATAGGAAGGTTCGGCCACTTGCCCTACCTTGCGGAATGCCAACCGGGATGGCTTGGGCAATAGGAGAAACGATTGGCTTCATCATCGGCTTAACTAATGAAAGCTTTCGCATAGTGCGCGATTTGCGAGGAATCGGAGCTAGGGCTGGAGTACGAGCTGGTACTGCGCTCATGCAGCCACCCCAATTCTTTGGGCTGCGCGCAAGCGAACCGAAGTTGCGCGTGAGTTTTCCGTGATCTCGTCATCACTTGCTGCTTCAGAGCCTCGAGTTAATAGTTGAAGCCAAGGTTTATCTGAGTCAGGAATAATCGGCATTTCAATTGGGGTCTTTGATTCGGTGCCAACGCGAAGTGCATTTTTCACAATGCGATCTTCCAGTGAGTGATACGAGAGCACTACGATTCTTCCGTCAAGTGCCAAGCAATCAAGTGCCGCCGGAATTGCGCGCTCCAAGACTGCAAGTTCGTCATTAACTTCAATTCGCAGTGCCTGAAAAGTGCGCTTGGCAGGATTGCCCCCGGTTCGACGAGTTGCAGCTGGAATTGCGTCACGAACCACCGTTACCAAATGTTCACTATTTGTAAATGGCTTTACTTCGCGCTCACGAATGATTGCATTTGCAACACGAGCAGCAAATCTTTCTTCGCCATATTCGCGAAGAATTCGAGCTAGGTTTGCAAAGTCGTAATTGTTAACGATGTCAGCTGCGGTCTGGCCAGTTGTGCCATCCATGCGCATATCTAGTGGAGCATTGCGTGAGTATGTGAAACCACGCTGATCTTTATCGAGTTGCATCGAAGAGACTCCGAGGTCAAACAAAATGCCCTGCACGTGTTCGATGTTTAAGTTTGCTAAGACTTCAGGAATCTCGTCATAGACGGCTAATGCAAAATCGACACGTGGCGCAAATCTTGCAAGACGTTCTTGCGACATCGCCAAAGCTTCTGGGTCACGATCAATTCCAATTACTCGCAAACTAGGAAACTCAATTAGTGCAGATTCGGTATGCCCACCAAGACCAAGAGTGGCATCAACTAATACTGCGTTGTTTGCGCTAATTGCCGGAGAGAGTAAATCTAAGCAGCGCTGACGCAAAACTGGTTCGTGCGTAAATGTGGTCATTACGCCACATCAGAACTTGTTACTACCTTTAGTCCCTGGCCGTTGGAGAGCCTGGCACCGGGGAAGGTGCGCCAGGTTCGAGTCAACGGCCAGAGGCCAAAAGCAGTATCAATTTTTGTCACTGCTGACTTGGTTGAAATAGATGGAGTTAAAGTCATGGCATTACGTCTTCATCAAGTGAGGCAAAACCTGGTTCTTGTTCTGCCAAATACTGATTCCAAGCAATAGTCGCCCAAACTTCGACGCGAGTGTCAGCGCCAACTACAACAAGTTCGCGATCAAGTCCGGCCCATTCACGAAGTGGTGCTGGGATTGTGATGCGACCTTGCTTATCAGCTGAATCGTCAAAAGCGGAAGAGAAGAAGACTCGGGTGTAGGCCCGAACTTTTTCATTGTTCTGGGAGCGAGTACGCAAGCTTTCTGCGTAAACATCAAACTGTTCAGTTGGCCAGATAACGACACATCGCTCTTGCCCTTTAGTCATAACAAGGCCGTCAGTTAGCGGTTCACGGAATTTAGCCGGCAAAATCAGGCGGCCTTTTTCATCAAGTTTTGGGGTGTGGGTACCTAAAAACACCTAAATCACCACCTAAACCAATGGCAACCCTTCCCCAGGTCACCTCGTTGTCCCAGATTACTCCCTTTTCCTCCACTGTCAACCCAATTTAGACACCAAATTTCTCATCTTTAACAAATATTGACTATTTATTCAATGTTTTCAGGGTGGAGGGAAATGGGGTAATTTTCAAATAACTCTAGTTTTGTGAGTTATCCCCGAGTTTTCGCCTGAATTTAAGCCTTTATAGAGTCAGATAACTAGGCGTCACGCGCCTAGTTATCTCTAGGAGCTGAAATGACCACCGCAGTACAGCAGCGTATGCGCGACCTTTCCGGACACAATTACATTGCCAACCAATGGCAACCAAGTGTTGGAAACCTCGTTGACTTAATTGACCCTGCTACCGAAGAAGTTGTCGGGCAATACGCACTTGCAACTAAAGCAGAAGTTGATGCCGCAGTAGTTGTGGCAAATGCAGCCCAAAAACAGTGGTGGGCAATGAGCGCACTTGATCGCGCCAATGCGATGCATCAAGTTGCAGATCGCATGATCGAACTTTCGGTTGAGACTGGTGAATGCCTAACCCGCGAGATGGGGAAACCTTTTAGAGAATCAAATTGGGAAGGCGGCGCAGCAGCATCCTCATTTAGGTACTACGCCGAAATTGCCAGGCACGAGCAAGGTCGTGTTGCTGGTCCTGCGATAGCTGGTCAGATTCACATGGTACTCAAGGAACCAGTTGGTACCGTTGTTTCGATCGTTCCTTATAACTTTCCACTTCTGCTTGCTGGCTGGCAAGTAGCTGCGGCGCTTGCAGCTGGTAATGCCGTCATCATCAAGCCTTCGGAATTAACTTCACTTACTTTGCTTTATTCCATGGCTGCATTTGATCACCTGCCAATTGGGCTAGTTCAAGTTTTAACTGGTGGCGCGCAAACTGGACAAGATCTTGTGGGTCATAAAGACACCCATGCAATTGCATTTACCGGAAGTGTTAAAGCAGCGCAGGCTGTTGCTACTACTGCAGCTCTTCAATTCAAACCGGCTTTGATTGAAGCGTCGGGTAATGATGCGTTTATTGTCATGCCGTCTGCTGACATCGATACTGCAGCGCGCGGTGCAGCCTTCGCCGCATTTCTAAACTGCGGTCAAGTTTGTACTTCTGCGGAACGTTTTTATGTTCACGAAGATGTTTATGATGATTTCGTTTCAAAACTTGCCATACATGCGAAAGCACTTCGCGTTGGTAGCGGCCTTGACTTGGTAGACATCGGACCAATGTCTTCTAAGCGCGAGTTAGAAAGATTTGAAAAGATCGTTGCTCGAGCAATCGAACAGGGCGCTGAGGTAGTTTGCGGCGGGACTAGATCTGCAAACCACACAACTGGTTGGTTCTATGAGCCGACAGTGTTAAAGACAACTCACGACATGGATGTTATGCATGGCGAATGCTTTGGGCCACTTGCGCCAATTTGTAAGGTTTTCAGCCTTGATCAAGCTATAGCTTTTGCTAATGATTCAGAACTTGGACTTGGTGCAAACATTTATACCAATGATCTCGAAGAGACTTTTCGAGCGGTCAATGAAATTGAAACTGGAATTGTCTGGGTCAACACTCCCCTAAACGACAATGATGCAATTCCATTTGGTGGCCGGAAGCTAACTGGTACTGGACGTGAGTTGGGCGCCGAAGGACTTGAGGTATTCAGAAATTCAAAGATGGTAATGATTGCCCCAAAGGCTGAAGCCGATCCAGAATGGTTCCCATATCCCGATGACGATACTTACAAAGCAACAACTACCTAGTTGGGGCAACTAGCCCAACTGGGCTGGTGCAAATTATGTTTCGATCTAGTGCAATCCCGTCAACGGTGGCAACAAACTGAACCAGGTCTGGGATTTTGCCGCCAAATGCATTTTCGTTACAAGCTGCCTTGGCTGCCACTACCCCGCTTTCCACGTCGGGATATTTCCCAATTGCAAGCCAAAGTGGAGTTCCAACGTTGGCATTTCCAGTTATTTCAAACCAATGTACTGGCGGTGCATAGATTCCAACTGGATAGCCAGCTGCGGTTAAATCGATGGCAAGTTCGGTCAAGACCTGAACAGCGCGTTCCGGTCCAGACCAAGTGTTATAGGTTTCCACGTCCAACCACACAGGAGTGCCAGGAGCTATTTGGAATTTATCAAGGCGCTTTAAAGTGTCTTTTGCAACCTTTTTCCCGTACCTCACAGGCGACTCTGTGCCGGGGTCGGCAGTGTTTATGTAAACCGCCACAGCATCGTGGGTTAGAGCCCAATCCCATTGTTTTTGAAAACATTTATTTTCAGTAAAAGGCTTGCCGCCATTTAGACCGATTATGGCAAAACCAACAAACTTGCTAGGAAGGGCTCTTTTGCACTGCGGATAACTTATGTCGTAGCCACTGTTATCGAGCTCAAATGTAAATGTTGCTAACTCAGGCTGTGTAGCCGTGATTAGCGGACGACCATCAACATTTTCAATAGTCAAAGGCTCAGGATTAAGCCAAGAATTAACTAGGGAGAAACCGACTAACCCAGCTAGCGCTAGGGCTCCGACCGTTACTACAAACCCAAAAAATCTACGCAAGCGTTATTCGATGGGGCCAGTTTTGGCTTCTGGGAAATAATTTTGCCCAATGCCTGATGAACGCTTTGAAATCATGACGGATCGAACCCATGACAAAACTTCGACGCCATCTTGATTGAGTCCACGGGTTCGCATTGTCAAAATACCAAAATCTGGGCGAGATGATGATTCCCGCATTTCAAGAACTTTACTTTCGGCATACAAGGTGTCGCCAACATACACAGGTGCAGTCAACTTGATGTCAGTCCAGCCAAGGTTTGCTACTGCATGCTGGCTCATATCAAGCACCGAAAGACCAAGTACCAATGCAACTGTGAAGCCAGAGTTTACGATGATTCGGCCTTCGGCAATCGGATTCATTTGGGCAAAGTGCTCATTGAAATGATTCTGATTGGTGTTAACAGTTAACAAGGTAAACCAGGTCGAATCGGCTTCAGTGATTGTGCGACCTAGCGGATGTTGGTAAACGTCTCCAACAATAAAATCTTCGGCAAATTTTCCAATTTCAGCTTTATGAATAGTCATGACTAAATTATGCCTCAACCCAATCTTGGGTGCTTACTTACCCGTTATCTTGGCGACGATCCCAGCGATCTTCAAGGCCCTGCATAAATCCACCTGGCGCTGATGGCTTATTTTCTGCACTTGGCTTTCCCTTGGCTGGGCTGGATTTTGCACCCAAATTAGCAAAGTAAAAACCGGCGACAATTGCCAGAAATCCTAAAACCCCAAGAGCGGGAATGGATAAAGAGACTGCAGCTAACAAGCTTCCAATTCCAACAACTACGCCAATTACGGCAATTCCGATGCTCTTAGTGGCCATCCGATTTGTCATTGATCCGCCTAGCGCTGAGGCAAACCTTGGATCTTCGTTTGCTAAGGCGCGCTCCATTTGCTCGAGCAGTTGCTGTTCGCGATCTGATAGTGCCATGTGCGCCTCCTTAGTTCTCGTTTCTTTCTCTAAGACTACGTCTGGTTTGAAGTTTTCGAAACTTTAACGCCAGATTTGTCCATTCTTGGCTAAACCTCATGGAAATATGGCCAAATTTCTAAGATTCTGGCTTGATTAATCGAGCTGGCTTAACTGCCGAATTACCAAACTTCAAGGAGACCTGATCGATTGCCTCTTCGGCTTCCCGCCAGCCTGAGTCGCGTTCAGAGAACTCCAATTGCACGGAAGACTCGCTGGCTGGAACTAGCCCTGTGGCGCGGACCCCTACCAACCGAATTCGAGCTCGTTGTAAGTTCATCGCTTCAAACAGGCTCTTACTAGTTGCGTAGATTTCAGTTGCTAGATCAGTAGATGAAGGCAGGGATTTACTCCGGGTAACGGAAGTGAAGTCAGCAAACCGAACCTTAATAGTTACGGTTCGGGAAAAATAGTTGGCAGCTCGCAATCGTTTTGCCACCTTGTTACTTAAATCCAATATCTGAGCCAGAATTTCCTCTGGATCTTCCAGGTCTGATTCAAATGTGCGCTCCGCGCCAATGCTTTTTTCCGCCTGGTCTGGGGTAACAGTGCGAGGGTCTCGACCCCAAGCAAGTTCGTACAGATGTTCAGCTACTGCTTGACCAATGACTCTTGCCAAGGTTTTAACTGGAGTATTTGCAATGTCGGAGACATTTACTAAACCCAGTCGAGAAAGTTGCTCTGCAGTTTTTTCACCGACACCCCAAAGTGCACCAATCGGCAGTGGGTGTAAAAACTCAATTACTTTGTCAGCGGGTACCACGTGTAAGCCATCAGGTTTTGCAAAATTAGTTGCCAACTTTGCCACGAACATTGTGGAAGCTACGCCAACCGAGCAAGTTATCCCCTGCTCATCACTTACGCGCGCTCTAATTACTTCACCAATCTGACTTGGGGTTCCCATTAGTTTCTGGGCACCTGAAATATCTAGAAATGCTTCATCCACAGAAAGAGGTTGGACTAATGGTGTGATTGATTCAAAGATCGCCATCACATTTTCAGAAACTTCAGAATACTTTTCGTGATCTGGTTCCACGACAATTGCGTTGGGTGCCAAGCGAAGCGCCCGTGACATTGGCATTGCGGAATGCACGCCTAGTTTTCGAGCCTCATAAGTTGCTGATAAGACAACGCCACGGTTACCGTCATATCCAACAATGACTTGTTTGCCAGCAAGACTTGGATTCTCTCGAACTTCAACTAGAGCGAAGAAGGCGTCCATGTCTATATGCAGAATGTTGCAGCCAGCGTCATCCCCTTGCGGGTTTGGCCCAGAGTTTCCTCGGTTCAATTGGGAACGGCTCATGGTGCCATCTTTGCGGCTGATCGCATAGATCTTGCGATATCAGACCCAGCGGGTCGAACATCTGCGTACGGTGAGGTTCTAAATCCACTGGCATGCTCCCAAATTTGAGTTGGGGCTACTGGATCTAGTTGGTCTGCTGGAATCTTTCTAATTAAGTCCTGAACTGCTTTGACTCCACCTCGCCTCCAATGTTGGTAAACCTCAGACAACTCCCAGCAGCCATTGGCAAGTATCGAAACTCCGCGCGGACCGGTTCGGCGAACTGTGCCACTGACCAAAAGCAACCAAGAATGAAAAAGTGTAGCGGCGTATTGATCTTGAGCTTCTTCGAAAAATGTGGCATCGATAGGGCCAGTTGAATCTTCTAGCGTGATGAATGCAACTCGCCTTCCGGAACGAATTGGTGGAGTTTGAGTGGCAACTTTAACTCCTGCAATCAGCACACTGGATTGTGAGCGCACTGTCAACAAGTGATCAGCTGGAACTGCGTTCAGTTCAATCAGCATCTGACGATAAAAACTCATGACATGAGCACTCACATCAATACCTAATACTTCGATCTCGTACCTAACTCGATCTGCAAGCGAAAGTTCTGGCAGTCCAGTTGGTTCAGGAATCCAGACCGTCTCTTGCATGCCTAGTGAGATTTGATTGCCTGAAATTTGATTGCCTATTCGGGATCTTGTGGTCCGCTTTAACTTAAATTCTGCACTCAATTCAGCTGCATGAAATAGCAAGTCACGTCTAGAAACTAACGGCTCATGAAGTCCATCAAATCCGCCAGCCAAAATTATTCGCTCCACAATCGGCCGAGATGCTTTACTGCGAATTACAAAGTCGGCCAATGATGAATATGGTTGGGCAGAAATGATGTCGACAACTTCTTGTTCACTGATTCCTTTTACTTCAGACAGTGGAACTCGAATTCCTTGGCTACCTACCTCAGTTACTTCAACCAGATAAGTGTCCTTTGAGATATTCACATCAAGCCCAAGAATTTCAACTCCAAAGCTTCGGGCATCATCTGCGATGAGTCGCTTGGGATACATACCTGGATCGTGCGTTAGTACGCCAGCCAAGAAAGCTGCGGGATGATGTGTCTTAAACCAAGCTGATTGATATGTTGGCAGTGCAAAAGCGGCAGCATGTGCCTTGCAAAACCCAAAGGAAGCAAATGCCCGCAACACATCCCAAACTTGCTCAATTACTGAAAGTTCATAGTTTCGACTTTGCAGAGCCTTATAAAACCATTCCCGGATTTCATCGAGTTGTTCGTAATCCCCCATGTGGCGGCGGATTAAATCAGCAGCTTCAAGCGAGCAACCCGTCATAACTGAAACAATTCGCATTACTTGTTCGTGAAAAACTACTACTCCACTGGTTTCAATCAGAATTTCTTTCAAATCTGGGTGCATATAGTCAGTCAGACCCCAGCCCTGTCGAGCTCGCAGGAATGGCGTGATCATGTCGCTTTTAACTGGCCCTGGCCGAAATAGTGAAATGTCAGTTATTAAGTCACCAAATGAAACTGGGGCAAACTTTCCAATTAACTCTCGTTGCCCAGGTGATTCAATTTGGAAGCAGCCTAAAGTTTTAGTGCTTTGGATTAAAGCAAAAGTTTTTGGATCATCGCGTGAGACTGATTCCAGGTTGATCTTTCCAGTTGAATCTGCGCCATAAGCATCAGGTCCTTGGACTTGATAAACCTGATCAATGGCATAAGCCAAAGCTGACTGCATTCGAACTCCGAGAACATCGAGTTTGAGTAATCCCATGTGTTCAACATCGTCTTTATCGAATTGCGACATTGGAAACTCTTGCGCACTTGGTTGAACTGGAGTTCGTTGCAGCAGGGACAGATCTGAGAGCACGATTCCACAGGGATGTAATGCAGTGTGCCTAGGTAGCCCATCTAGTCCTTCAACTAAATCCAGAAATTGATCAAGATCGCCTCGAGCTGCCCTAATGCCAATGCCACTTCGCCGCAGTTCTGGTAATTCTGCTAACGCACTTCGGATGTGACGCGCCCTGATGTGTGGGAAAGATTTGGCAAACGTATTTATTTCTCCTGGCGGCATACCTAGGGCTGCTCCAACGTCGCGAATCGCATGTCGAACTCGATAAGTTTCGCGCATTGAAACACAAGTAGTTCGTTGCTCACCAAATCGATCAAAGATCGCTTGATAGATTTCGATTCTTCGATCTGATTCCACATCAATATCAATGTCAGGTAGACCTGGACGAAGTGTGGAAACAAAACGTTCCATTAATAGATTGTGCTTAATCGGATCTACGCCAGAGATTCCCAACAAATGGTTAATGAAACTTCCAGCCCCTGACCCCCGAGCTGCGACTCTAACTTTCATAGCTCGAATCATGTCCACCACTTGGGCAACTGTTAACACATAGCCAGCCAAACCCATTTGCTTAATTACCGATAACTCAGAATCCAAGCGCTCTCGAGTAGTTCGACGATCATCATTGCGAGTAACTGAGTTGTCAGTTAGATAGTTGGAAAAACTAATCTCACATCGTTCTTGCAAAATGCTGTCTGCGCTACGAGTTTCACCTGGCAATAATTTTGATAACTCGGGAACGTAAACCTGATTCATACCCAAATCTGCTTGCGAGTCGATTACACATTCTTGGCCAAGTGCTACGGTTTGGCGCAGCAATGCTTGGCCAATGTCGCGAGGATCACCAACCAGGCTGGAAACCCGCTGCGCAATAGTGCCCATGTGCTGACTGGAAGCTAGGAAGGCTTGGCTGGTTGTGGGTTGATTTGATAATGCGACCTGTCGACGTGAGGAATCTAGTACGTCTGCGATTCGAGAATCTTTAGGATCGCGATATCTAACCATGTTTGTTAGGACCGCTTGAGTTCTATGCACAATTGCCCACTGCAACATTCGGGCTGCGAAAGTGTCTGAGAGATTTGAACCATCTGGACTTTGATAATGAGTGGCAATTTCTAAGTACGTTCGCACGCCATGATCTTGCCAAGTTCGCAAATGATCTAAGGCTCGATCAGGTCTGCGATTAAGGATGTTGTAGCCAATATCAGATCGTGGTCCTAACAATGCAATCAATCCATGTTCACCAGCCAGCCGCAATAATTCTTGGCGATTAATTTCTGGATCTTCACGAGAATCTTTATGGGCTGCGGTAATAACAGCACACAAACCAGCCCAGCTGAGTTTGTCGTGTGCCAACAGAGTTATTCGTGGCCGCTCTGGTTTAACCCACTTCCCGCCATGTGCTGGAGTTGGTAAGTATGGCTGCGGAGTTTCTAGCGCAACATCAACACCAAGGATTGGCGAGACATTTGCGCTAGCGCAGGCATGAATAAAACTGACTGCACCTGCCACGGTTTCTCGATCTGTTAAAGCAATTGCAGTTTGACCAAATTCAGCTGCGCGAACCACCAAGTCTTGTGGCGTGCTTGTGCCATAACGCATCGATAGGGCTGATGCCACATGCAGATGAATAAAGTCTTGAACCATAACTTGCTTTACGACCTACTTAGCAGTCGATGCAGTACGGCGCTTTAGTGGAATTACATTATTTGGAATCACGGCTTGGGCTGCGACGTTAGTTGGCAAAGTAAGTTGCCTTGAGACACCAAGTTTTTCGGAAACCAGATCAATAAATTCGTGGGCATCTCGAACTAAGTCGTCTGCTTCCCGTGGTGTGACTGCACCCCCAAGACCAACTTCAGCCGCAGCCCGCTTTCCTGCGCCAGCTGCGAAGTACTGCGCCCACTCAGTGAACTCTGGAGCAACTTTAACTACTAAAGTCCAAACGCTTGTCGGTCTGCGACTGTTAGGCCTTGCGTAAGCCGCTAACAAAGCTGCGGCAGCACGCAATGCAGCAAGATGTGCAGCAACGTATTTCTCACCTGCGCGTGATGATGTGATTGCCGCATCTAGGCTGCGCAATGCGCCACCAAGTAAATCAATACTGGCTACTGTTACTTGCACTTCGTCTGTGGTTTGAGCAGTCATGTTTCCTCCAATAACTCTGTTAATCCATTACGCGACGAATGAACCATCGCTGATCGCTAGTTGCTATGTCATACACGCCTGAGTTAGGCGTGCCCATGTCACAGGCGCCGGAGTTTTTTTGCGTAGCCTGATCAGCTGCTTCAATGCGCCAGACTTGCCACTCTCGGGTTTGGCGAGTGCGCCACCAAGGAGCGGCTTCAAGCCAGCTGAACAAAATTGTCAGCACGACATACCTGCGGCCACGCCAACTAAACCAATTCGGCGCACCATCGGTATCGGTGTTCACATGAGCCAGGGATTTGGAGCTGGCGCCGTAGTTGCGGGACATATCAAGCCTTTCGAACATTTGTTCGAACAGCATAAGGCTAGCGGCAGACAAGTTTCCAGTCTTTGGAAAAACCCCTATAAGTAAGGGGTATATCGCTTTAAGGCTTTAAGGCTTTAGAGATTAAAAGCGCTGACTACTTGGCTAATTCGGGCGGACTGTTCCGGCTGGCATTCTTGGCCAGGCAAGGCATCCCAGGTCGGAGTAATTGAGTCTTCGATCCCGGTCTTTACGCCAGAAAGTGTCTCGAGTACCGCTAAGCCACAGTACGGAACGTAAAACGGGGAATAGCCACCTTCATGAGTCATGATGATTTTGCCATCACACACTTCATCCGCAATCGCCATTAGCTCTTGCGTCATGGCTCGGTAACCAGTTGGAGTTACTTGCATGCGGCCTAATGGATCAGCGGCACTAGCATCAAAGCCAGAAGGAACTACGATCAACTCTGGCTTAAATTTGCGCAACGCTGGTACCACAACTCGCTGAATCGCCTCGAGATAAGCGCCGTTTCCAGAACCTGGTTGAAGTGGCACATTGATTGCAAAGCCATCACCGTCGCCTTCACCGCTATCTGCGATGTTTCCACTGTTCGCTGGGAACAGGCCATCTTGGTGCAATGAAATAGTTAGCACGTTTGGATCGCTGTAGAAAATTTCTTGAGTGCCATTGCCATGGTGAACATCCCAGTCAACAGTTGCAACGCGCTTGACGCCAAGTTCGGCTTGGGCAAACTTAACTGCAATTGCAGCATTTGCAAAAATGCAAAATCCCATTCCAGTAGTTGGTCGGGAGTGATGACCTGGCGGACGAATCAAGGCGTACGCATTGCGAACTGCGCCATTTACTACTGCGCGAGTAGCTTCGATCGCGCCACCTGCGGCAAGTAACGCAATTTCATAAGATCCATGTCCAAATGGCGAGGTGCCATCGCCACAGTCTCCACCTTTAGGTTGAGCGCTTTCGGCTTTAATGCGTTCTAAATATTCCTTGGTATGAACTCGCAAGACCTGTTCTTCAGTCGCTGGAATCGCCGAGATCCGATTCAGACTCTTGGTTAAGCCTGAAACTTCAAGCAAGGATGCCAAGCGAACCTTAGTTTCAGCACTCTCGAAGTGTTGGTAAGGCTGGACATCAAGGCCAGGAGTTAGTAACCCAGCCGCCGTACCCGTATCGTGCCAGCCGTAAAGCTCTTCCCACACATAACCAGTTGTCATTACTACTCCTTAAAAATATTGCGAGCCTAACGCCACGACTTTTCGTCTTCAGTCCATGCCCCACCTGGAAGTTCACCAGGCTTAGAAAATGCATCGAGAACATTCTTTGTAATGCGTGATACGTCATTATCAAACCCAAAGCTCGGTAACGCGCTAGTCCAGGCAATTGAGCCAGTTGAAAAAACAGCACCGTTGTTTCCGGCAGTGAAGTAAGTCATATCTGCTCTCACTGCTGGGTTTTGAGTGCCAAGCAATCCTGGGTGATGGAACATGATGTCTTCATGTACTCCCGGATAGTTATCCGACCAGTTAGTTGAGGAGCCCAGCAACTTAGTGTGCGGCGGAGTTCCCAATAGCAAGTCATAACGCTCAGTTTCTAATCCTGCAGCTCCACCTAGAGCTAAACCGTGATCACCAAATTTTTCACCTTCAACTCCATCGAAAATCCAAGATACTGATTTGTGATAGCTATCTGGCATTCGATAGTAAGGATGGCAGGCATCAAATCCTTGCGTAGTGAATCCAACTCCAGTTAACTTCTGTGGTGCTCGACCGCGATTGCGCCAGATGCCACCACGTTCAGCAGAAGTTGCGTGGTAGTACTCTCCTGGTTCGGCTTGCCAGGCGCGCATTCCAGCTTCACCTTTTCGCACTTCCATGACCTCTGGTTCGCCGTCACGATAGGAAATAACCCAATAAAAGCCATTGCCACCCATGTACATAAGGCGTCCGCCGGTAGAAATGTATTCTTCGAGTACGTTTAATCCGTATTCACTCCAGTACTCAGGATGTGATCCGGTGATGATTACGGAATAGTTCTTCAGCCAATCAAGGCCTTCACGCATTAAGTCATGGTCGGTTGCGACTTCAAAATCATAATTTTGATTTTCAAGCCAAGCCGTAGCTGACAAATCTCTAGGAAATTGCCAGGTAGTTCCAATGGCAGATGAACGCCAGCGTGGTCGCATGTTCAGAATTGGACGTAGCCATGATGTGTAACACACGCCTTCACCATCGGCGTAGTGATCATATGTTGAACGCCCGTACTTGGGATCCTGGAAATAGTCCGCTTCAGTTTTAGTTAAAACTGCCGGATGAGAACCAATTGCCTGAGCTACTGGAACGTGATGCACAATCATTTCATTTGCATATGCAAGATAAGAGCTCGTTGGATACAAGTACAAAATTCTTGCCTTTGGCTTTGCGGCACGAACAAAGAATGGAATGTGATCTTCAACGTCACCAATTCGAATTCGAGCGGCATATGCTGCACTCTTTAGACCTGCTGGCACAGTCCAACTAAATGTCTCTTCCCATTCGCAGTCAATTACTGAATCATCATGGAATGCGATACCGCCATATTCTTTTGGTGCCACGCGCCAGTCGTCATGCTTTCCGGACCAGTTGTATCCGGTCATAGCTCGAATTGGACGTTGGACACCGTCACCGTGAAGTTGGTTTGAAGACACATCAATGACCGTGTCGCCAATTCCGTTTTCACCGTAGCCTTCCGTTGTGTCCCAGGCTGCGATTAACCCCTCGGAGATGGGATCCGCACAGCATTGTGACTTAATTTCAGCCAGACTTAGCGCGCGATTCCAAACATTGGATCGATCAATCTTTCCATTAAATAAAAGGTCCTTATATGGACCTCGCACAGTAGCTGAATTTGAGGCTGCGGCCCACATGAAATCAGTCGTTGCGCTCTTGATCTTTAAACGCAGATTCTGTTCAACTGAAC
>JBIIMD010000080.1:0-4730 GCA_044232525.1 Candidatus Nanopelagicales bacterium
CACTCAGATCATTTATTCATGTGTGAACAAAACAACTGGTGTTATTCGATATGTGCCAAAGAAGAAGTGTGCCGCTAATGAGACCTCACTCTCTTGGAATGTCTCGGGCCGAACAGGTGAAGCAGGTCTCCAGGGAGTGCAAGGCGCCCGCGGACTAAGCGGTGACACTGGCGCAACAGGCGCTGACGGAGCTAAGGGAGATGCTGGTGCGACCGGAGCAAAAGGTGACACAGGTGCGGCAGGACCTAAAGGAGATGCTGGTGCAACTGGAGCAAATGGTGATGCTGGTGCAACTGGAGCAAAGGGTGATGCGGGTGCAGCCGGAGCTAGAGGAGACATAGGGGCTAAAGGCGATACCGGTGCTGCAGGCATAACCGGCCCCAAAGGAGACACAGGAATAACTGGAGCCAAAGGCGACACCGGAAACCCTGGACTAACAACGAGCTTTTTCAACAACACCATGACCGCTATTGCAGGTTACGCCGGACAAGATTCCTCACTCGTATCGCTGTACTCCAGTAACGGAGTGGCAGTTTCAACTACCTGCACAATCGAAGGAAGCACCAGTATTTACTGGGGCATTGCAGTTAAGGCCCCGTTAGGGACAAAAGTTCTATACCAAGGCGGTCGCTTAGACAATTACACAAACGCTCAAAAGTCAGCCGTCTTTAGTTTTGGCACAACTGCAGATGGGTCGTTTCAACGAATGACCCCTACAGAGGGTTTCATAAATTACTTTGAGCCAGTTACCAATCCTTACCGCCAAGCATCCGAGTACTACACAATTTCAATATTTAGCTCTACCACTCAAGCCATTGTTCATCTGACTGGTCAATTGGGAATTCCAAACATTAATAATGGCCAACCTACAGGTTGCATAGTTTCAGGATTTATTGAACGCTTCAGTTAGTGCCGACACAAAAGTTATTCGTCGTTCTTGATTAAGAATTGCGCAATTCGGGCCGTGACGACTGCCAGGGTGCTGATTCCAACAAGCATGGTAAAGATCGCAATGATTCGACCCGCCGCAGTTATCGGGTAGATGTCTCCATAGCCAACAGTGGTAATCGTTGCTCCTGACCACCAAAGAGCATCAAAGAATGATTCCACTCTGCCGTCCTTCCCCACGTCCTCTGCAAGCGTGAACCCGACTGCTGAGGTGATGAGGGTAAATCCTGCCAAGCCAAATGCAAAAGATGTTGCCCGTTTCTTTAGAATCTCTCGTCCCTGCGAACGAGATGCCATAGAAATACCTATAACTCGCGTGAGGCTACTAACAACTCTTAATGCTCGAGCACCTCGCAGGAATCCAAGAAAACTCATAGCCGGGAGAATTGCAAATAGTTGTGCGACGACTATGAGAAGACTTGACCACTCGGACCGCACGTAACGACCCTTCTCAGGCGTGACGAGAAATTCGATTACATAGTCAACCGCATATGCCAAGAACACTGCGACGTTCACGACTAGTAGAAAAGTTTTGTCTCCACTAGTTAATCGATGAGAAATGATCTCGAGCAGAAGCAATGGAAGACTTCCAATAGCAATGATGAGAAGCGGGATGTCAGTCCACTTTCGCCAAGTCACAAGTTTGCTCGTGAGCGAATACTCCTTGGAGGTTCGGCCTTGAAGCCGTGGTTCGGACATGTTCCCATCCTACGAAATGTTTCTCACAGTCCCGTGGTGCCGGCACCGTACTCAGCCTGTGCTTGAGTAAATCCCTCAAACAACAATTGATCAATTAACCCCTTACGCGAGAACGTTGAAGACTTCAAGTACGACGCAGCTTTCTTCGCGGCTTGAGAATTCCAGTCAGTTGCATTTCCTGCAACACCGTATTCAGCTTCAGTGGCAGTGAATCCTTCAAAAACTAGTTGTTCCACTAGACCTGAACGTGAGAACGAAGAGGACTTCAAATAACTTTCACCCTTGAGAACTGCTTGAGCGTTCCAGTCAGCTTTCTGTGCGTCAGCTCCGTAAACAGCGTCAGCATTCTCAAAACCTTCGAACTCCAATTGCTCTATCAAACCCGTGCGCGAGAAAGCCGAATACTTCAGATAACTAGCGCCTTTCTTTCGGGCATTGCTCTGGCTAACTGTTTCGCTAGAAGGTGCGGCTGCAGCAATAGCAAATTTCTTTGTTGTTGATTTACTAGAAAATTTGCCCTTTGCTTTGATATTCAACTTCACTGTGCAAGATCCAGAAGACTTAGTTGTTACCTTCCCGCTCTTCAAGGTGCACGCACCTGAGACGGACCACACTTTTGTCCCAGTTGAGTTTGAAGATGCAATCACAGAAGTCGCGTAGGTAGTGAGCTGTTTCATGGAACTCAGTTTCCAAGTTATTGCTGGGGTTGTCGCAGGGCGTGCTGCTGACACTTCCGATATTGGCGTGGCGAGAAACGAAAACATGAGTGTTACCCCAAGTATGGATGGAACAAACTTCTTCATAAGTCTGAACCTAACAGGGCCGACATCACATAGACCCACAGAAGTATGAGTTGCGTAACACGGCAAAACAGCACTTTTCTGTTTCCAACAGATTTCCGGACTTATACGACCAACTTCGGTTCCTCAGAAAGGTGAAGGCGAAATGCTTGAATCCTCTAAAAGCCAACGCGAGATACAGAGATTGGTTCTACAATCCACTTGATTCCATCTGAGCTTGCAGTAGTTGTCAGCTCATCACCAACAGGCATCATTTTGACTCCAGCGGCCAATAATGCCACTTCCGTCAGATCAAATACTTCAGCTGGTGGCAAGAAAATCACGAGGCCATCGCGCCCTCGCGTCATCAAGACTCGATAAACGTTACGGAGAAGCTCTTGAGGATCCTCTTGTTTATATCGGCGATTAATCGGCTTAAGAGACCACGCATCGCCAGTCCACAGATAATCATTACCCCAACACACGATTGGTAAGTCAAGCTCGAGCCCTTGACAGCTGAATTCAGTAACAGGCTGAATAAGTGCATTGGATGATTTTAAATCTTCGCTAGACAAGTTGTACCACTTAGCAATATTCATCCTGTTTGTGGCTTGATATGAATTATCGATACCAAAATCGACAAGTGTTTTTGCATGACTACTTGCAAGCAAGCCATACCGCCGAGATGGCTCACCCTCGTAGCGAAGCCGCGCATACCGTTTTGCTTCGTCGATGTCACGAGTGAGATAGATCTGATAACGGTCTGCATAAACCTTGGTGCTCAATCGATGCGCAAGAGCAAGACTCCCCTCGAGAAGCAGACGTACCCAACTATGTAGATCTTCAGCCCGCCTGCTTCGTAAAGTCACATTTAGATCGAGTTCTGCATGTGGCACAACTTCAAGGCTCTCAAAAGTTTTCGCAAGTTTCGGAGGGCAATGTATTACCCATTTCTCTTTTGCATTTGGCTCAGATGCGGCAAGTTCCCATTGCTTGATTCCAGATTCTTCACCGGAATGAATCTCTTGTCCTTCACCAACCAAACCAACCAAAGCTGCCCAGTTTTCAATCCGTTCACCAATTTCAATTAATAGTTCTGGCTCAGACCGCTGCACACCCTTCTTCTCGTTCATGTATGCCGCATCCCAAGCTCTTTGAGCTTCATCAAAAACTATGACATGTTCAGCTGGAGTTTTTGGTCTCAAATTCAACGCATAAGACTTGATAAACGCGTGCAGGTCTCGTACAAACACACGTGACTGAAGTGCATCCTGGAGAACCTGCACTAATGGTCCATTACCGGACAGAAATGTTGCGCGTCCGTGCTTTTCCGTCCTCTCGTGCACAAGTCTCAAACCGACCAAGGTCTTGCCTGAACCCGGAACTCCGGTAACTAGCGCCAAAATTCGCCCACCGGACTCAGCCGCGGCATCAACCAATTCTCCTAGAAGCTCAACCGTTTCTGGAATGCCTGCGGAAATTGCAGTATAAACATGTGGCAATTCCTCGTCTCGAAAAATTCGCCGAGCAGCATCAACTAAAGAAGGCAAAGGTTCGTAAGGAGAATCCAACCATTTCTGTAGGTCGACCTTTCCTTCGCGATGCGACGAGAGAAGATACGAATGAATTGATGCGCCCCCAACAACTGGAATTCCATCCACCATCTTCGCGTAAGTTTCCGATGCCCCAGACAAAACCAGTATCCCTGTGCATGGAACGTGATGAGAACCTGCGTGATAGTCAGCAAGGTCCCGAACGTAACCAATGGCCTGATCAACGTCCGCCTGATTTAGCTTTACTCCAGATTTGAATTCAAGGACAGTTATTGAAGCACCGGTTATCACAATTACATCCGGACGACGCCCACCCTCGAGTGGAAGCTCAAACTCAAAGATGACCGACCAGTCGATGACTGCGTCAACATTTACAAGTAAACATTTGCGTAATGCATCGACAACTATCTGATACTCAACTTTCCATGCATCTGTTTGAGAACCTGAAGGATTCATTCCCCAGAGCCGTATGTGGTGCTCAGATAGCCGCTTAATCCACACTTCCTGCGGAGTATTCAGCAATTCCTTTACTGATCCCGCCCAGCCCCACGTTTCACTCATCCAGAAGATCATGTCATGATTTCTGAACAATGCAGAAACTAAAAACTTTTTGATCAGAATCAACCTCTATGTCTAGTTAGAATTAAGTTATGGCTAATCCAAAGCACACGATTCATGTAGGTATTGCCGTTGCTGGCGTCTTGGTGGGGGCTGTGTTGTCAGTGTTTACGGGTGATCCGGCTGTGGCGTT
>JBIIMD010000081.1:0-4721 GCA_044232525.1 Candidatus Nanopelagicales bacterium
CAAGTGGCATTGGTAAAGCAACTGCAATTCGTTTAGCCGAAGAAGGCGCGAAAGTTGTTATTGCTGACCTTGACCCAGTATCTGGCGAAAAGGTTGCAGCTCAAGTTGGTGGCATCTTTGTTAAGGCCGATGTAACAAATGCTGATGATGTAGCAAACATGTACAAAGTTGCGTTCGACACTTACGGCTCCGTTGACATCGCATTCAACAACGCTGGCATCTCACCACCGGATGACGATTCAATTTTGACAACTGGAATTGAAGCTTGGCGCCGAGTCCAAGAAGTTAACTTAACTTCGGTTTACCTTTGCTGCAAAGAAGTTATTCCATACATGCAGCGCCAGGGCAAGGGTGCAATCGTTAACACTGCATCGTTCGTTGCAACTATGGCAGCAGCTACCTCACAGATTTCTTACACCGCTTCCAAGGGTGGCGTTCTTGCAATGACTCGCGAACTTGGTGTGCAGTTCGCGCGCGAAGGTATCCGAATTAATGCACTGTCGCCTGGCCCTGTAAACACTCCGCTACTTCAGGAATTGTTTGCTAAAGACGCTGAACGCGCAGCACGTCGTCTAGTTCACATCCCAATGGGTCGCTTTGGCGAACCAGAAGAAATGGCAGCCGCAGTAGCGTTCCTAGTTAGCGATGATTCTTCGTTCATGACAGCTTCTAACTTCTTAGTTGATGGTGGCATTAGCGGCGCTTACGTAACACCGCTATAAATCATCAGATTTACCAACAGTTAATTAAGGATTTTTATGAGTGACGGCACTTGGCGCGGTTTTGCAAGCGACAACTACGCCGGAATTCATCCAGAAATCCTTAAAGCGATAAGTGATGTCAACGCTGGGCATCAAGTTGCCTACGGTGATGATGTTTACACCGAACAACTTTCAGGTGTAATCAAGAAGCAATTTGGTAATTCCGCTGAAGTGTTTCCAGTATTTAATGGAACTGGCGCAAACGTAATTACCTTGCAGGCGATGTGTAAGCCATGGGAAGCAGTAGTCTGCGCGACAAGCGCTCACATCAATGTGGACGAAGGCGGAGCACCAGAAAAGGTTGCTGGGCTAAAGCTTTTGCAGGTTGAAACACCTGACGGCAAGCTAACTCCTGAATTAGTAGACAAGCAAGCTTGGGGATTTGGCAACGAGCATCGTGCCCAGCCAAAGGTTGTTTCGATCACTAATTCCACGGAATACGGCACGGTTTATTCAGTAGCGGAAGTCAAAGCCTTGGCAGATCACGCACACTCACTTGGAATGTACATCCATTTAGATGGTGCCCGCATTTCAAATGCAGGGGCTTCATTGGGAACTTCGCTTCGTGCCTTCACTACGGATGTCGGCGTAGATGCAGTCTCACTTGGTGGCACTAAGAATGGTGCAATGGGAGCAGAGGCTGCCGTAATTTTGAATCCAGATCTTGTCCCTGCGATGAAGTATGTCCGCAAGTCAGGAATGCAGCTTGCCAGCAAAATGCGATTCATTTCGATTCAGCTGGTTGCGATGTTTGAGGGGGACTTGTGGCTAACGAATGCACAACACTCAAACGGCATGGCTCAAGAACTTTACAAGGGCATCAAGGACATTCCTGGAGTTAAAGTCGAAGCACCGCAAGCAAACGCACTGTTCCCGATCTTGCCAGCGGAAAGTATTGAGCCGTTACAAAGCGTTGCAAAATTCTATGTTTGGGATCACATGATCAATCAAGTTCGTTGGATGTGTTCATGGGATACCACACAAGCTGATGTCGATAACTTCGTTGCAGCAGTGAAAAGCGAACTAGCTAACTAACGGTTCGCGCAAACCTTTACGAAGGCACGAAACAGATTTTCTGAAACTTGTTCGTCGTCACTGAATTCTGGGTGCCATTGCACGCCAAGTACAAATTCAGCGGATGGATCCTCGCAAACTTCAATGGTTCCGTCTTCGGCGTAACCGGTAACGGTTAAATCGCCAGGGGAGTCAACTGCCTGATGGTGACTTGAGTTAACGGTGATCTCAGTCGCTCCAACTAAGTCCGCAATTAAGCTGCCAGTTGTAAACGTGGCTCCGTGATTGTTAAAAGTTCCTGGTGCATCTCGATGCAAAGTGTTTCCAACCACGTCAGGTAAGTGTTGGTGCAGTGAACCGCCGTGAGCAACTGCCATGATCTGCAAACCTCGGCATATTCCAAACACTGGCAAGTTTGCTTCGCGTGCTGCGCGATACAGCCCAAGCTCGCTAGCGTCACGTTCGGTTCGTGGTTTATCGGTTCCTTCTTGATGCTCGGCGCCATAACGAGCTGGTTCGATATCAGCACCGCCCGCCATAACCAAACCATCTAAGCGAGCTATGGCATCGTGGTTATCGGCGTCTGGAGGGAGGATTACTACCGAGGCACCAGCCGCCTGCAGCTTGCTTACGTAATTCCACGGAATTAGGGCCGCAGGAAGATCCCATGCACCCCACTTTGCCGGCTCAAGATATGAGGTGAGTCCAATGACTGGCTGCTTCATGATTTGAGTTTAGGCCTAACTCTGCCGCGCAACTAGCCCAAGCACGTTGCAAATGATTCGAGCGTTGTTCAGGGCGCCAATTCCATCAACATCGCTATCGGGCATAAATTCAACCAAAGTAAAGCCTGCGATAGAACCCTTGGCAGAGATTCCGTGCAGAAGATCAACGACATTCCAGTAAGTCAAGCCTCCGGGAGCTCTACCAATAACACCCGGAACTATAGAAGGATCAAGGGCATCACAATCCAGATCAATGATTACTTTTGCTCCTGCGGGAACTAAATCGATTACTTGTTGGATTCCATTGGCCGCTACATCGCGAGCAGACACAAACTTAACACCAGATGCTTTTGCATCTTCAAAATCTTGTGGCCGCGCAGAGCCAATACCTCGTTGGCCAACTTGAATCTGTCCAATTACATGAGCCATTTCAAATGATCGGCGCATGGTTGATGAAAGCCCAAGTTTTTCGCCGCCAACTTCATCGCGATAGTCAATGTGAGCATCAATTTGGACTACGACATATTCGCCATGACCTGCAAACGCATCGATTACCGGAATTGGAATGGAATCATCTCCACCCAGTACAACAGGTACGCCGCCGCGCTCCACGATTGCCGAAACAGTTGAGCGAATTCGCTCCCGATTAGCTGGGGCATCTGCTTCGTCGTATTCCAAATTTCCTAAGTCGATAGAGTCCACACCATTTGGAAACATTGGGCCGCCCAAATCAAAGTCCATGTGGGTGATGTTTGCCTGGTAGATGCTGATCGCATCACGAATCGCTGCGGGGGCGTCCTTGCAGTAGGCACCAACAGATGGGTAGGGAGTTGCACATGGCGCACCAAGAACTACGGATCCGCCTGTTACATCGGAAATAGTTCCAGACGGCAGTCCCATGAATGTGGATGTCGTTTGAGAACCCATCATGGTTCCAAAGCTCTTGCGGGTCATGGTTACTCCTTGAGTGAATTGATACTCGCAGTTTATTAGGCAGGTATGCATGACGTATCGGACATCATGCGAGAGAATTCAACTATGACTGATCGTGGATATGCAGTAGTAACCGGAGCTAGCAGTGGAATTGGCGCGGCAAGTGCTCGCGCGCTAGCCAAGGAAGGCTTCAAAGTAGTCGCCGCCGCCAGGCGAGTAGACATGCTAGCTGATTTAGCAAAAGAGAATGCTCTAATTACTGCTTGGGAATTAGATGTAACTGATCAGGCCAGTGTTGATGCTTTGGCAGCTCACCTTGCCGACAAAACTGTAAAGGTGATGGTTGCAAATGCAGGCGGTGCATTCGATGGCACCACCGTTGCAGACGCTGATATTGAAAGCTGGATTAAGGCTTATGACGTAAACGTCATTGGCGCTTTGCGTTCGATTAAGGCCTTGATTCCGGCATTGATCAAATCTGGCGAAGGCACCATTGTTTTGATGGGATCGACCGCTGGGCGAATTGTTTATGAAAATGGTGGCAGTTACACCGCTGCTAAGCATGCAGTGGCAGCACTTGCTGAAACTTTGAGACTCGAATTAGCAGGAGAGCCAGTTCGAGTTGTTGAGCTAGCGCCAGGAATGGTGAAGACAGATGAATTTGCAGTCAAGCGATTTGGGGGAGACACCGCGCGCGCTGCCAAAGTTTATGAAGGCGTTGCTGAGCCATTAACTGCGGATGATGTTGCCGAGGCGGTGCGCTGGAGCGTAATGCTTCCGCATCACTTCAACATTGACTTAATGGTGATTCGACCGTTGGCTCAAGCAGCGCAACACAAGGTTGTGCGGAGGGTTTAGCCACGGTGCCGGGATTTGGTGGAGGTGTTCCCTCGCTTTGCTCGGTCAACCTCCACCGGGAACTCGCGATCACACTCGTAGCTCGGAAATTTTCAATTTCCTTACGAACGCAAAAACAGCGACCTACTAAGTGCAAGCACTCCCGTCCCGGTGCCGGGAGCCGTCATGGAGGTGTTCCCTCGCTTCGCTTGCTCAACCTCCATACGGTGCTCGGAGGCAAAAGCGCCTCTCAGATTTCGCTGGACTTTCAATCCAGCACCAAATGAAAAACGACGTAACCTTCGATGCAAGCATCGCGGTACGTCGCTTATTCATTTGCATGCTCACCTAGGTGAGCATGATCTGTGATGCGCTTGTGCATCACTCGCTTGTGGTGGAGGTGCCGGGAATCGAACCCGGGTCCTTAGGTGAAGATTTGGTTATTCTCCGA
>JBIIMD010000018.1:0-15724 GCA_044232525.1 Candidatus Nanopelagicales bacterium
TAGTTGCAGGCGTACCTACTGGACCCTTCGATGAATTAGGTAGAGAAACTGATTTGTTTAGTGGCATCGCCAGTGACCAATAGATTAGATAAATGACAAAGCTTCGGATAGTTCTAATCAGTGCAGCTGTTGGCTTATTTGTCAGCACTATTGCTGGCTTTGCACATGCTGATCGAATTGTGATTCTGGGAATCCGAATTCCGTATGGCTTAGTGCTTTCGTTAAGTATTTGCTTCTTGACTATCCTGTGGCTCAATCGACAATTCCAGACCCGGTTGGCTGGAACAGTCTTTACGGTAACTTGGGTTTTAGTGACACTCCGGATGGCAATTGAATCTGATAACGGAGACCTGATTTTCACTGTGACTTGGTATTCAACTGCCTACATAATTGCTGGCGCAGTTTTACTTTCTATGGCTGCAGTACTCCCTGCCATGCGCCTATCAACAATGCAGGTTTCAGAAATGCCCCAGCAGATAGACACCGAATCCCAAGCCTGATGCGACAAATTTCCCGATAGGCAGGTAGGTTTGTACTGCTGAGAAAGTTACGTTTCTCGCAGGATTTGTATGGAGGTCGAAATGACTTATGTGATTGCACTGCCTTGTGTGGACGTTAAAGACAAGGCATGTATCGAAGAATGCCCGGTAGATTGCATCTACGAAGGCGATCGCATGATGTACATCCAGGCCGACGAATGTGTTGACTGTGGCGCCTGTGAGCCAGTGTGCCCTACTGAAGCCATCTACTACGAAGATGATGTCCCAGAAAAGTGGGATAGCTTTAAGGGTGTAAACACCGCATTCTTTGAGACCCTCGGTTCTCCTGGTGGTGCTTCAAAGACTGGCAAAACCAGCAATGACCCAGAAGAAATCAAGTCACTTCCACCACAGGTGAGTTAACTGATTTCACCACTTGCAAATGGGTTGCCAGATTTTCCCTGGGATCGAATTGCAGCAGCCGGAGATTTCGCACGAAAGCACCCAGATGGAATTGTTGACCTTTCCATTGGCACTCCAGTTGATGACACCCCTGAAGTAATTACTGCCGCACTAGCTGCCTCGGCTAATGCACCTGGCTATCCAACTGCAGCTGGACCTGTTGAATTGCGACAAGCTTGGGTCTCTTG
This sequence comes from Candidatus Nanopelagicales bacterium, assembly GCA_044232525.1. Taxonomy (GTDB): domain Bacteria; phylum Actinomycetota; class Actinomycetes; order S36-B12; family UBA5976; genus UBA5976. The sequence goes on from JBIIMD010000018.1 coordinate 1,130, forward strand.
GGCTTCGCGAATCTTGTCTGCTGAGTTAACTGTGGATCAAGTTGTGCCCTCAATTGGATCTAAAGAAATTGTTGCTTGGCTTCCGATTGTTTTTGGATTAAATGCAAACAGCACAGTGGCAATTCCAGAACTTGCATATCCAACATATGCAGTTGGCGCATTGATGGCGCATGCCAATTTTGTAACTTACAAGCAGGCCTCAGACATTCCAGATAGCGCTGACCTGATTTGGGTGAACTCCCCAAGCAATCCAACCGGCGAAGTTTTAACTGCAGATCAACTTAAAGAAATCGTTGCCCGCGGTCGCAAGTTATCTGCACCAGTAGTCAGTGATGAGTGCTACATCGAACTTGGTTGGGAAGCCGAGCCAATTTCGATCCTCGATCCCCGAGTGTGTGGGACCGATTTCACTGGGATCTTGGCAGTCCACTCATTATCAAAGCGATCAAATCTTGCTGGCTATCGGTCTGGCGCAGTGCTTGGCGATGCCAAGTTAATCGCAGATATAGTTGGACTCCGAAAGCACGCCGGGATGTTGGTCTCAACGCCGGTTCAGCTGGCAACAGTTGCTGCGCTTGGAGACGACGCACATGTCGCAGTCCAAAAGGCACGTTATGCCAAGCGACGTGATGTACTTCACACTGCTTTGATTTCTGCGGGATTCAAGATTGAGCACTCACAGGCGGGCCTTTATTTATGGGCTACCAATGGAACAGATTGCCTCGAAACCGTTAACTGGCTTGCCGAGAGAGGCATCTTGGCCGCCCCTGGAGATTTTTACGGCCCCGCAGGTCAGCGCCATGTCCGCCTTGCCCTAACGGCTACCGATGAGCGAATTGCCAGCGCAGCAGCTCGGTTATCAGGCAATTAGCACAAAGCTTGATTAGTCCTAGCGCCGGTAAAAATAGTAAGTTTGTCCTATGTCCCAAGTGAAACTTGTCCACCCAAATGGCGAACTCCTTCTTGGTGAGGTCCCAGCTACGGTCGGCGCTTCAGGTTATGACGTGTCTGCGCTATTGAAAGAAACTGGACATATAACTCTTGACCATGGATTCATGAACACCGCATCATGCGAATCTGCAATTACCTACATTGATGGCGACAAGGGAATTCTGCGTTACCGCGGCTACCCGATTGAGCAGCTTGCTGAAAAAAGCACTTTCCTAGAAACGTCCTACCTTTTAATTTATGGCCACCTGCCAAGTGCGAGTGAATTGAGTAAGTTCACTGAAGACATTGGTATGCACACTATGGTGCACGAGGACTTACGTCGATTCTTTGATGGTTTCCCGCGTGATGCACACCCGATGCCAGTTTTGAGCAGCGCAGTAAGTGCACTATCTACTTTCTACCAAGACTCACTTGATCCATTCAACGAGCGCCAAGTTGAAATCTCCACAATTCGTTTGATGGCAAAAATTCCAACGCTAGCAGCATATGCATACAAGAAAACAATTGGTCAACCATCGCGCTATCCAGACAATTCACTTGATTACGTTTCAAACTTTCTGAACATGACATTCGGGGTTCCAGCTGAACCATACGAAGCCAACCCAGACATTGTAAAAGCACTAGACATGCTGTTTATTTTGCATGCAGATCATGAACAGAATTGCTCAACCTCAACGGTGCGAATGGTTGGTTCATCCCATGCAAACTTGTTCGCATCGGTATCTGCTGGCATCAACGCTCTGTTTGGCCCACTACACGGTGGCGCAAACCAAGCAGTTCTCGAAATGCTTGAAGAGATTCAAAGTTCTGGCGATACAGTTCAGCAGTTCATTCAACGAGTTAAGAATCGTGAAGAAGGCGTAAAGCTCATGGGCTTTGGTCATCGCGTTTACAAGAGCTACGATCCACGCGCCGCAATCGTGCGCAAGCACGCTCACGATATCTTGACCATGCTTGGAGTTCAGGATCCGTTATTCGACATTGCTCGCGAACTCGAGGACGCAGCCCTGAATGATGAATTCTTTATTGAGCGCAAGCTTTACCCGAATGTCGATTTCTACACTGGCTTGATTTACCGGGCAATTGGTTTCCCAACTCGTATGTTCACCGTGCTCTTCGCGATTGGTCGGGTACCTGGCTGGATCGCACAGTGGCAAGAGATGATCACAGATCCAGATACCAAGATTGGTCGGCCACGCCAGGTTTACATCGGTGAAGCTGAGCGCGGCTACGTAGATCTAGCTAAGCGATAAATTCAACTTAGTTTTTGTGCAGGGCTTCGTTTAGTCCGCCCCAAGCGCCTTCACGAGTTACGGCTTCAAGTGCGCCGGAAACTGAATTGCGACGGAATAACAAACCGCTAGCCCCAGACAATTCTTTAGCTTTAACAACTGTGTTATCTGGCAGGGTAATTTTTGAACCACCAGTGATGTAACAGCCTGCTTCAACTACGCAGCTATCACCAAGCGAAATTCCCACGCCAGCATTGGCGCCCACCAAGCAATTCTCACCAATTGTGATTACTTCTTTGCCACCACCAGATAGGGTTCCCATGATGCTGGCACCGCCACCAATGTCTGAGCCGTTGCCAACTACAACGCCAGCTGAGATGCGACCTTCAACCATGCTGGCACCTAAAGTTCCAGCATTGAAGTTCACAAATCCTTCATGCATAACCGTGGTACCTGATGCTAGATGTGCACCAAGGCGAACTCGATCCGCATCTGCAATTCGCACGCCAGTTGGTACTACGTAGTCCAACATACGTGGGAACTTATCAAGGCCTAATACGTTTAAATTGATCCCTTTAGCTCTAGCCTTAATTGCCACTTCAGTTACATTTTCAACCGCAACTGGACCAAGTGAAGTCCATGCGACATTAGTCAGCAGGCCAAATAATCCATCTAGGTTTATGGTTCGTGGAGCCATCAGGCGATGTGAGAGCAAGTGCAAGCGCAAGTAAGCATCGGCCGCATCAGTTGGTGCGGAACTTAAGTCTGAGGTGGTAGTGATTACTTCAACCCGAACCCCACGTAATCCATCAGTGTCGATGCCTCGTTCCAGGCCCGTTACATGGGTCGCCGTTTCACCTAACGCAGGCTGTGGGTACCAAACATCAAGCAGCACATCAGCCGAGTACGTGGCTAATCCGGTTGCAGTTGCAATTTGACTCTGGCTCATGTCATTCCTTGAAATCGAGGGTCGTAAGTAGTGAAAAAAGCATTACAGGACTACCGTAGTCGTGTGGACATAGTTGCGTTAAACCCGCACGCCGACATCGTTGCGTTAACCACTGATCTGGTCAATATTCCAAGTGTTTCAGGCGATGAAGCGGCATTGGCCAATGCGATTTTCATCGAGCTGAGCAAATGCGATTGGCTAGAAGTTCATCGATTCAAGAACTCAGTTGTTGCGAAAACTAACCTAGGGAAAGCCTCTCGAGTAATTGTTGCAGGCCATATCGACACCGTCCCAGTAGCTGACAACGAAACCGCAGTTTTCGTCTCCAGCGGACAAGGCTTGCCAAGTGATGGCACGATCGTTCCCGAAGATGTGGTCTTTGGACTTGGCTCATGTGACATGAAGGGCGGCGTTGCCGTGGCTCTTCGAGCGGCAGCTACTATCGACAATCCACAGTTTGATGTCACCTACATTTTTTATGAATGCGAAGAGGTAGATAGTGAGCGAAATGGCTTGACGCTGATTGCCGCCGAACACCCCGAATGGTTGACCGCAGATATTGCAGTCCTTCTTGAGCCATCAAATGCCAACATCGAAGCTGGTTGCCAAGGCACACTTCGAGCAAAGGTTTCCACTTCGGGAACTCGGGCCCACAGCGCTCGTTCCTGGCTAGGTGATAACGCAATCCATAATTTGGGTGACATTTTGGCAAGGCTTAATTCATATGTGCCAGCCAAAGTCATGATCGACGGACTTGAGTATCGCGAAGGCTTAAACGCAGTGCAAGTGTCTGGTGGAATAGCAGGAAACGTAATCCCAGATTCCGCAACAGTCGATGTTAACTATCGATACGCACCAAGTACTAGCGGCGCACAAGCCGAAGCGCACATCCGAGAAGTTTTCGATGGCTTCCTAGTGGAGTTTGTAGACAATGTTTCGGGTGCCATGCCCGGACTTGATCGCCTGGCATTAGCTGATTTAGTTTCTCGCGTTGATGGAAAAGTTGCCCCTAAGTTTGGCTGGACTGATGTTGCGAGATTTTCTGCAATGGGAGTGCCAGCTGTAAATCTTGGTCCAGGAGATCCTGGGTTAGCACATTCTCGAAATGAACATGTTTCCGTTGCTCAGCTCAAGCAGTGCGAAGAAACCGTATTTGATTGGCTAAAGGGTTAATGGAACACATCGAATTAGAAGTTGCGATTCAGGCTCCGGCCCAAAAAGTATGGGATGCCATTACAAATTGGGAGGCCCAAAGCAATTGGATGCTTGGCACAAAAGTTTGGTCAGTCGATGGTGATGGCACTGGGGTCGGTGGCAAGATCGAGGCCTTCACTGGAGTGTGGCGCATTGGCTTCTTGGACACTATGGAAATCACTGCTTGGGACCCACCAAAGCGCTGCGACGTGAACCATACTGGTCGGGTTGTGCGAGGTACCGGAACATTTGAAGTCATAGCTACTGGAGATTCGACATCAAAATTTGTTTGGAGTGAAGACTTAGATCTACCACTTGGTGTTTTGGGCAAAGTTGGATTCTTTTTTGTGAAGCCTGGATTTGTTTATGGCGTTCGTAAGTCACTTGAAAAGTTTGCCGACCAAGTCGAGCAAGGCAAGCTGTAAAAAATACTTTTTGCAACAGTGGTTTAGCCGATAAAAAACCACTGTTTACAAGGGTTTTCCGGAATTCTCTGGATTTCGTTACCGCCTGTTTTTAAGGGATAATAGAGGTAACAAAGCGAAATTCACGAAACTTATCGGAAGGTGACCAAAATGGCAGCTATGAAGCCACGCACTGGCGACGGCCCAATGGAATGCCCAAAAGAAGGTCGCGGCTATGTCCTTCGAGTGCCACTCGAAGGCGGCGGACGCTTGGTAGTTGAACTTAATGCTCAGGAAGTTAAAGACCTTGGAGCAGTTCTAAAAGACACAGTAAGCTCAATGCCAAAGAAGTAACTAGTTACGTCTTTGGCATCAATTTATACGGCATCAATAAACACTGAATCAATTAACACTGCCTAGTCGGGCAATGTCTATTTCTTTACAGCCACTAACAATCCGCCACCAACTGGTAGCAACGATCCAACAAAGTCTTCGTTACTAGCTAGCGCCTCAATCGCACCACGCATGGCAACCGTATCTGGATCGCGCTGTGCAGGGTCAGCTAATTTATCGTTCCAAAGCGCGCGATCGATAATCAACAAGCCACCGCTTCGTAGCAAACTCAAGGCTCGTGAAATATGATCAGTAAGCTCGAGTGGCTTGCCGGCAATCAACACAATGTCATATGCAGATTCAGTTAAGCGATCTAGAACTTCATCGGCTCGACCATTAATCAATCGAACTCGGTTAGGTGCGATTCCAGCTTGGGAGATTGCATCTTTGGCAATTAATTGATGCTCGGCTTCAACGTCCACGCTAGTTAGAACGCCTTCGGGATTCATGCCATCTAACAGCCAAAGCGCTGAAACTCCAGCACCTGTTCCAATTTCAACAACATTCTTGGCATCAACGGCTGCAGCTAAGGTGCGCACAATGCTTCCAGCTCCAGGTCCCATGGCAACACAGCCAATTTCGGCAGCCTTAGCGCGAGCGTGGGAACGGATTCCGTCTTCGCCCGCCCAACTTTCGGCGTAGTCGGTAGAAGCGCGGTGGATTGCCAAGATACGTGGATCAGTTGGTGCCATGAAGTAAGCGTACGGCCACGACTGGAATTTCGCTAAGGTCCTGCCAATTTTTGACTAGTTATCGCACCAGATCCAGCCCGGTAGGGAGTTCAAATGGCAACCCATGGGATTCATCAGAGAGAATAGGGGTAGAACCAAAATCCGAGCATTATCCAGAAAGTTAGGTCATGACCCAGACTCCGGAAGATCCACAGAACTTGCCTGAGACACCTTCAGCTGTTGACCTATCTACTTATGAAACATTTTCAGCAACATCAGAAACCAGCGCCATTGAGCCAGTTGCTACGCCAGCAGAAGTTCCAGTCACAACGCCAGCAGAAGCCCCAGTTGTAGCTCCGATACCAACCCCAACATTTGTCTATGCGCCTCCAGTTACGTTCGCTGAGCAATCAGCAGGCACTGCTTCACCAGCAGTCAAGAAGGCAATCATCGCTGGCGTTATTAGTGGCCTACTTGCCGGCATGATCGGCTTCATGAGCGCTTCGATGATTGGCAATACGCCAGCGCCATCGATTTCACTTCCGGCCGCAACCGGGGATACCTCTCCGCGCGCAGATGACTCGATCGCTGGAATCGCTCAAGCCGTTCTTCCAGTTGTGGTTTCAATTGATGTGTCTTCAAGTCAAGGCTCAGGAACCGGATCTGGATTCATAATTAGAAGCACGGCTAATGAGTCACTGGTGTTAACCAATAACCATGTAGTGGATGGTGCTGGTGGATCACAAGACATTACTGTCACTTTTCAAGACCAATCTCAAGCAACGGCAACCATCGTTGGAACTGATGCCTCTTACGATTTAGCAGTGTTGCGAATTGATCGTGGAAATTTGCCAGTCGCCACACTTGGTGATTCGGATGATGTTGTTGTCGGCGATGCCACAATTGCAATCGGATCTCCGCTTGGCCTTACTGGAACTGTCACGAGCGGAATTGTCTCTGCATTAAATCGTCCAGTTACTGCAGGCGATGCCTCAGACGTTTCATTTATTAGCGCAATCCAAACCGATGCTGCAATTAATCCAGGAAACTCTGGTGGGCCTCTGGTCAACTCTCGTGGTGAAGTTATCGGAGTTAACTCCGCGATTGCTACAACTGGAAGTTCAGTTTCTGGTCAAAGTGGAAGTATCGGACTTGGCTTTGCAATTCCAATCAATCAGGCTCGTCGGGTTGCTACTGAACTCATCGCTACGGGTACTTCCACGTATCCAGTTATTGGGGTTCAACTGGATATGACATATGAAGGTCAAGGGGCAAAGATCGAATCAATTGTTGAGGACGGACCAGCTTCTGAAACTGAACTTGCTGCTGGAGATGTGATTACTGAAATTGATGATGTAAAAGTTAGCGATGGCACCGAGCTGGTTGTCAGAATCCGGGCAAAGGATCCAGGCGATGTTGTTGAATTAACCCTGGAAGATGGAACTGTCATTGAAGTCACTTTGGGTTCAGACCAGAACTAGCTCTTGCAAGGGGAGTAAAGTCGTATTATGAATATCGGATGGACAGAGTTTTTGGTCATTGCGGTGATTGGCCTTATTGTTTTCGGACCTGAACGTCTACCTGAAATGGCCGGGCAATTCGCCAAGTTTGTTAAGTCGATGCGAACTAAAGCCAGCGAAGCGACAGCTGAACTTACGGGGTCAGTTGACACTAAGGCCGTAACCGACCTCGCTAACGATTTGCGTGGACTAAGTCCGCGCGGACTCACGAACAAAGCAGTTACATCAGTGGCAGGACTAACTGGATTGTCTGGGAAGTCAAAGCCTTCGACCACAGGATCAGCAAGAGTAACTCCAGTTTTTGATCCTGACGCTACCTAGTCGCGATTAGGTGTTACGCCTAAATTCATTCCAACTAAGCCACGTGGCCGAGTTCCAAGCTTGGTGGCCATTTCAATGATTGCTTTAGAAGCTGGGGCATCTGGGTGCGAAAGCACGAATGGCATTCCGGCATCGCCACCTTCCCGCAGACCTGGATCAAACGGAATTCGGCCCAATAATGGAACTTCCTGTCCGACATTTTGGCTAAGGGTTTCAGCGACCATCTTTCCGCCACCAGTACCAAACATGTCGATTGGTTCACCACAGTGCGGGCAAGCAAAGGCAGACATGTTCTCAATGACGCCGCTTACGCGTTGATTAACTTGTGGTGCCAGCATGCCAGCACGGATTGCTACGTCAGCAGCAGCAGGCTGGGGAGTTGTGACGATGATTAGTTCACTCTGGGGTAGCAAGTGAGCGGTACTGATGGCAATGTCACCTGTGCCCGGTGGCAGGTCCAGAAGTAGTACGTCTAGGTCGCCCCACCAAACTTCACTCAAGAATGATTCAAGGTAGCGGTGCAACATCGGTCCACGCATTGCAACTGGTTCGTGACGGCCCTTTGGCTTTAGTGGCAACATCGACATAATGCGCACGTCATGGCCTTGTGGCGGCATGATCATGTTCTCAACTTTGAGTGGAGCCTGTGTAACACCCATCATGTCTGGAATTGAGTGACCGTAAATGTCAGCATCAACAATGCCAACTGATAAACCCTGTACCGCCATGGCGGCAGCCAAGTTAGTCGTTACTGAAGACTTTCCTACGCCACCCTTACCGGATGCAATTGCATAAATTCTGGTCAAGGAACCAGGCAAGTTAAACCGAATCTCTTTAGTTGGGCCCTGCAACTTTTCCCGAAGTGCAGTTCTTTGCTCAGGACTCATCACATCAAGTTCAACTTCAACTTCAGTTACATCTCTGACTTTGGATACTGCAGCTTTGACGCTATTAACAATGGTGTCTTGCATTGGGCAGGCAGAGATCGTTAGGTAAACCCCAACGGTTACTTTGCCGCCTTCAATGGCAACATCTTTAACCATTCCAATATCAGTTATTGGGCGGCGAATTTCTGGATCAATTACGGTTGCGAGAGCGGCTTGTACGGCTTCTTGGTTAACACTCATAAAGTTTCTGGGTCATCCTTTTTGTCAGCATTTTGTATGTCTTTGAATTCTTCCAGTAAGTCACGAATCTCGCCACGTAGGTAGTCGCGCGTGACAACTTCACCTAGTGCTAGTCGCAATGATGCAATTTCGCGCGTTAAGTAATCCGAGTCAGCAAGTAGACGTTCGGTGTGATCCCGATCTTTGTGGAATTGCACTCGATCCCGATCAGCCTGTCGATTTTGAGCCAACAAAATTAGTGGAGCAGCATATGAAGCCTGAAGCGAAAGTGCCAAAGTTAAAAAGAGAAATGGAAATGCATCAATTCGAAGATCACCAGGAGCGACAATGTTCCAAAGCAGCCAACTAATGACTGCAAAGGTCATGTATCCCAAGAAGCGCCAGGATCCTAAAAACCTAGCAACTCTCTCACTTACCCGGCCAGCGGTTTCGGAATCAACAGTTGGACGTAGGGAACGACCTCTTTCTAACGGCTGATCCAAACGTGGTCCCCGTAGTTCGTTGCGTGCCATGATCAGCCCTCCTCATCTAACTCGTTTTCTCGCCAGTCAGCTGGCAACATATGGTCAATGACGTCATCAATAGTGACGGCACCTATCAAATGATCATTCTCGTCCACAACAGGCAAAGCCACCAAGTTGTAAGTAGCAAAGTATCGTGCGACTTGCCCAAGTGGGGCGGTTGGACCAATAGGCGTAAGGGATGTGTCTAATACTCCAGAAACCAAACTTGACGGTGGTTCTCGCAACAGTCTTTGGACGTGGGCAACGCCTACGTACTTGCCGGTTGGTGTTTCATGTGGCGCTCTTGTGACATAAACCTGAGAAGCCAGTGCTGGTGATAGCTGTGCCTGACGGACTCGTGCTAACGCTTCAGCAACAGTAGCGTCAGTAGACAAGATCACAGGCTCTGTTGTCATCATGCCGCCAGCACTGAAATCGTCATAAGTCAAAAGGCGACGCAAGTCTTTTGCTTCATCTGGTTCCATGGCTTTTAGGTACGCTTCAGCTTGCTCGGGTGGTAATTCAGAAAGTAAGTCAGCCGCATCGTCTGGGTCCATTTCTTCCAAGACAGCACTTGCTAGTTCTAACCCAAGTTCAGACATGATTTCAACCCGATCATCTTCGGGAAGTTCTTCAAATACATCTGCAAGTTTTTCAACATCAAGACCTTGAATTAGTTCGAGACGACGCTTTTGCGGCAGCTCTTGCAACAAATTTGCTAAGTCAGCAGGACGCATGGTTTCAATCGATGCCAGTAGATGATCAACTGGTTGTTGCTCACTTTCCAAAAACAATCCAGTTACTGCGTTCCATTCGACTGCAACAGTTTCGCCACGACGACCAAAACCTGACCCAGCCTTTCGAATGAAAATTCGACTTAAAGTCCACTCTTGGGTGCGCTCCTGAGTCATACCAATGTCTTGAACAGTTACTGCTTCACTTGTTTCGGTCAGCGTTACGCGGCGATCCAGAAGCTCTGCAACTACTAGTGTTTCTTCCGCGCGACCTTCGAATCTGCGCAGATTCACGACACCACTGGTAACGACTGAACCTGGCTCGATTGAAGTTATGCGTGCCATCGGGACAAAAATTCGCCGGCGCGGAGCAACTTCAACTACAAACCCCAAAACTGAAGGGGCTCTGCCAGTTAGTCGCGCGGTAACGACTACATCACGAATCTTGCCTACTTGATCTCCCACGGAGTCAAATACGGCAGTCCCAGCCAGCCGGGCTAGGTAGATGCGGGTTTGTGTTGTGCTCACGTGTCGAGATTACCCGTTAAGGACTATATCCAAAGAATCCTAAGTTTGCTCAAATACCTGATTTCCTTTTGAATTCAGAGGATATTCATCTAGGGTCAATCTTCAAGACGAGAACCACTGCAAAATAACTCTCAACGGCAAACGGAATGGAAATTCAATGAACCAGACAAATCGCTTCACTGGCAAAGCCGCAATCGTCACTGGTGGTGCCGGCGGCATTGGAACTGCAATCTGTCAACGCTTAGCTGGAGAGGGTGCGTTCGTTGTTGTTACTGACACCAATGCAGATAACGCACACAAAGTAGCAGAGGACATAACTGCAAGCGGTGGATCTGCGATTGCAATACCCGCAGACATCTCCAGTGAATCAGCGTGTACCGATTTGATCGCGCAAGCGTTTGAACTACGTGGCCAAATCGACATCCTGGTAAATAACGCAGGCATCATGCGCCGTGGAAACATTTTAGACATCAGTGTTGACGACTGGAACGATTTATTCGCAGTTAACATCACTGCCATGTTCCACTTATGTCGCGCAGCACTTCCACACATGATTGCTGGCGGTGGCGGTGCCATAGTTAACACGGCGTCGCAATGGGGACTACATCCAGCACCAAATTGCATCGGATACAACGTAACCAAAGCAGCCGTTGCATCCTTCTCACAGAATCTGGCACGTGATTACGCTCCACACAACGTGCGAGTTAATGCAGTTTGCCCAGGTGAGATTCATACCCCAATGCTTGAAGCTGGCGCAAAGCGATCGGGACGCACAATTGCAGATCTTGACGCATTGGTTCCATTTGGTCGAGTAGGTAGACCTGATGAAGTAGCAGCGCTTGTTGCATTCTTAGCTTCGGAAGAGGCAGCGTTTATGTGTGGCTCACTTGTGGAGATCACCGGCGCTCAACCTGTTGCTTAATTCAGAGTTAAAGCCTTGAAGTAGAATCAAAAAATGCGCGGTAAACCAGGAACATTTTTGTACTTCTTGGCGCGCAGACTTACCAAAATTCAAGTCCATGGTGAAGACAATCTGCGCACGCTTGATGTAACAGGGCCGGCAATGTTAGTCATAAACCACACGACGGTAGTTGATGTTGTAGTTGTGGTTGGCACTCTTCATAAACTTGGCTTTACAGTTGACGGTCCATGTAAAGGATTCTGCTCACATCGCCGGCACTTACGTCCAGTTGGGACCTCAGACATGTGGAACTTCCCGCTTGCCAAACAGATTGTTACCGGCAGTGGAATAATTCCAACAGATCAACATGATGGGCGTAGTGCCTACCGAGCTGCCAGAAATGCTTTGAAAAACAACGAATGCGTTTTGATGTATCCCGAAGGCGATGTACAGATAAATGCTGAGGCTTCACCAAGACCATGGCGACCAGGCGCTGCTGCGCTAGCAAAGTCTGTTGCAATGCCAATTCTTCCGATTGCACACCATGACACTAGGAAGCTTGGCTCTGGATCAGTTGAAAGAAGTATTGTGCAAGCACTTTCAAAAGTTTTCCGCAGGCCCACGATTCATTTGTTATTTGGAACACCGGTAATTGCTAACGAAATCGCAGACCTAAGCATGCAAGCGACCAACGATTACTTAGAAGCCAAGTTGAATCAAACTTGGCAGCAAGTTAAAGCCTTTAGCTAAACGTCTTTTTGAGTTCCGCGAGTGCGGCTACGTTGCCGTGGTGCGCGCTCTTTAGCGGGAGCCTTTTCTGAGCTTTCCTTTGTTGCAGTATTGCTGGAACTAGCTGAGCGCGACTTCGGGGCGGAACTCTTGCTTCCACCACTTGATCGATTGGCAGAACCTGATTTACCAGTTGGTGGCTTTCCAGATCCAGAGCGCCGACCTTTACTAGCACCAGTCTCGCCTAGGTCTTCGAGTTTTTCGCCAGCTAAACCTTCGCGCGTGCGCGCTGAACCAGGCAGTTCGCCAGTAGTTCCCTTTGGGATACCTAGGCCTTCGTACACATGGTCGCTTGATGAGTAAGTCTCAACAGGTTCATTGAAGTCCATACCAAGCATGCGGTTAATCATTTGCCAACGATTAATGTCTTGCCAGTCAACAAGTGTGATGGCAACACCGGATGCGCCAGCACGGCCAGTACGGCCAACGCGGTGCAAGTAGGTTTTTTCATCGTCAGGACATTCGTAATTGATTACGTGAGTTACATCAGCAACATCAATACCTCGGGCTGCAACATCAGTTGCAACTAACACATCAACTTTTCCACTTCGGAAGGCGCGTAACGCTTGTTCTCGGGCGCCTTGACCAAGATCTCCATGAACTGCAGCCGAAGCGAACCCGCGATTGGCAAGATCTTCAGCAAGGTTGCCGGCTACGCGCTTAGTACGACAGAAAATCATGGTCAGGCCGCGATCTTTAGCTTGTAATACGCGCGCCACAAGCTCTGGCTTATCCATTTGATGACAACGCCAGACGTGCTGCTCGATGGCATCAACAGTAGAAGAGTCACTGGTTGGATCAGACGCGCGAATGTGTGTTGGCTGTGTCATGTAACGACGAGCGAGCGCAACGATTTGTCCAGGCATAGTGGCTGAGAACAACATGGTCTGTCGGCTAGCTGGAGTTTTGCTAACAAGAGTTTCAACGTCAGGCAAGAAACCCATGTCCAACATTTCGTCAGCTTCATCCAGTACTAAAACTTTGATCGCGCTTAAATCCAAGTGACCTTGCTTGATCATGTCGATTAGGCGTCCGGGAGTTCCAGCGATTACTTCCACACCATTTTTTAGGGCTTCAACTTGTGGCTCGTAAGCCTTGCCACCGTAAAGGCTCAAAACGCGAGCGCCCATATTCTTTCCAGCAGTTTCCAAATCATCGGCAACTTGAATGGCTAGTTCGCGAGTGGGAACAATTACCAGCCCTTGTGGCTTTCCGGCATTCTTGAATTCCGCCCATTCGGGATTTGTCGGGCTGATGACCTGAGTTAAGAGTGGAATTCCAAACCCTAAGGTTTTTCCAGTTCCAGTTTTGGCCTGACCGATTAGGTCCTGGCCTGACATAGCTAAGGGCAAAGTCATTTCTTGAATTGGGAAGGCATCGATGATGCCCTTGCTGGCTAATGCCGAGCAGATGTCTTGGGGAACGCCGAGATCGGCAAAACTAGCGATGAGAAAACTCCTGGTAGATATAAGGCAAACACGTACATTTTCGTGGCCGACTTCAATTGTACCCGTTTATCGCCTACCCTTAAGCGTTGTGACTAGTCCCGCGGTAATTGACCTCCTTGGTGTCCTTGCATATGGCGAGTTAGTGGCTTTTGAGCGCACCGCTGCTGATGCGAGCCTGGCACCTACTTTGGAAGATAAAACTGCACTTGCACAAATGGCAGCTGCAGAATTTGCTCACTTTGAACAAATCTCAGCCCACTTAGCCTCGCTAGGCACAGATCCAATTGCAGCGATGCAACCATTCGTTTCGCCACTGAATCAATTTCACAACACGCTAACCCCGCGCGATTGGTTAGAAGGTTTATTGAAGGCCTATGTTGGCGATGGCATTGCAAATGATTTCTATAGAGAAATTTCTGCTCACATGGATTCCGAAACTGCGAAACTTGTCACAGAAGTTTTATCTGATGTTGGTCATGCTGAATTCGCAGTTGGGCGGATTCGTACGGCAATTGAACAAGACCCTAAAGTCGCTGGTCGTCTGGCGTTGTGGGGAAGACGCCTCATGGGCGAAATGATCAGTCAAGCCACATTAGTGGCTGGTTCTCGCCCAGCACTACAAGAACTTTTCTTGCGCCCACCAGCTGGTGAAACGGCAATGACCGCGACTGAGTTAACAGCAATGGTAAATCGATTGACAGTTGGTCACGCTAAGCGCATGGACATCATTGGTTTAGCTAGCTAAACCAATGATGTCCCAATAGACACAGCGCTTATTTTGATTGCATGAAATGCAATCAATGTTGGTTTAGCTAGCTAAACCAATGATGTCCCAATAGACACAGCGCTTATTTTGATTGCATGAAATGCAATCAATGTTGGTTTAGCTAGCTAAACCAATGATGTCCCAATAGACACAGCGCTTATTTT